>NZ_JBCOCI010000074.1:5707-24468 GCF_040929485.1 Phocaeicola sp. RTP21198st1_B8_RTP21198_201120
GAGGCTCTTGGGGTGAATTGGGAAATCAAAATACATCGAATTTGTACCCATTCTATGAAATCTTACCCGTGAAAAGCAATTCCGGTAATTGGCTGGTGAATGGAGGAAAAACAAATACGGCAGATATTCCTTCATTGGTTAGTACATTATTGACATGGGAACGTGTGCGTTCTTTTAATGTAGGTTTTGATTTTGGTGCTTTCTCTAATAGATTGACAGGTTCTTTTGACTATTTTGTACGCAAGACTGTCGATATGGTAGGTCCTGCTCCACAATTACCCTTAGTTTTGGGTATTGCTCCTGCTATAGTAAATAATGCTGATATGAAGTCTTATGGTTTTGAAATAGAACTTTCATGGCGCGATAGAATAGGAGAAGTAGATTATGGAGTGAAGTTTAATTTGGCTGATGCCCAGCAAAAAGTGGTGAAATATCCCAATACTACAAATGCTTTCAGTGACTGGTATGCAGGAAAAATGAGTGGAGAAATTTGGGGGTATACTTCATTAGGTATTGCAAAAACAGATGAAGAAATGAAAGAGCATTTGGCATCTTTACCTAATGGTGGCCAAAATCAATTAGGAAACAAATGGGGTGCCGGTGATATTATGTATGCTGATATAAATGGTGACGGCAAAGTAGATGGTGGTAAAGGTACATTAGCTGATCCGGGCGATCAAAGGATTATTGGTAATTCTACTCCCCGTTATAATTTTGGATTGGTTTTGGATGCTTCTTATAAAGGATTTGATGTTTCTATCTTCTTTCAGGGAGTAGGTAAAAGAGATTATGCTCCGATTGTAGGAACTAATGGTGCTGTTTTTTGGGGAGCTGTAAATAATATCTGGCAATCAATGGCGATGGAAGAACATTTTGATTATTTCCGTCCTGAGGGCCATCCTATGGGAGCTAATCTGAACGGGTATTATCCGAGACCGGACTTTACCAGCAACAAGAATCATCAGGTACAAACTCGTTATCTGCAAGATGCGTCTTATATCCGTTTGAAGAATTTACAGATTGGTTATACATTACCTAAACAATGGATTAATAAATTGCACATTAATAGATGCCGTGTATATGTGTCTGGTGATAATTTGTGGACTGGAACCAGCCTGGCCAGTATGTTTGATCCTGAAACACTAGCTGCCGGAGATTGGGGATCAGGAAAGACTTATCCATTATCTAAAGTGATATCTTTTGGCTTGAATGTTAATTTTTAAATAGAAATACAATATGTCTTACATAAAAAATACAGTAGCTTCTGTAGCCATGTTATTTACCTCGGTGGTATTGACATCCTGCAATGATTTTCTAGATTGTGAACCGTTGGATAAAATAACCCCGGATGCTTATTTTAATTCAGAAAGTGATTTGGCTGCCTATTCTATTCAACAATATAAATTCCCATCCTATCTTAATTTTGATATCTCTTTAGTAAAAACTGATAACAATTCGGATGACCAGGCCGCAACGGATGCTTCTACCGCGTTGTGGGTACCGGGAGAAAAACGTACTCCTGCTGATAAAGGAGCATGGGATTTTACAGAAATCCGTAAAGCGAATTATTTCTTCCAACAAGTATTACCCAAGTATGAGGCCGGAAGTATAAAAGGCGATGGAGTAATGATAAAACATTACATTGGAGAAATGTATTTTTTGCGTGCCTACCAGTATTTCAATAAATTGGTAAGTCTCGGTGATTTTCCTATTGTAACGGAAGTATTACCTGATGAAACAGAAGTGTTGAAGGAGGAAAGTAAAAGACAGCCTCGTAATAAAGTGGCTCGTTTTATTATAGAGGATTTAGATAGAGCTATTGAATTGATGTCATTGACTACCGATAATGGTAAGAATAGATTGACAAAAAATGTGGCATTGTTGTTTAAGTCTCGTGTAGCTTTGTTTGAGGCTACCTGGTTGAAATACCATAAAGGTACAGACCGTGTGCCGGGTGGTCCGGGATGGCCAGGAGCACAGCAAGAATATAATGCTGGCTTTTCTATTGATATAGACAAGGAAGTAGATTGGTTTTTGGAACAGGCAATGGATGCTTCTGCTCAAGTAGCCGATCGTATTTCATTGACAAAAAATACCGGTATATATAATCCGGACTCGAATCCTTATAACTGGAATCCTTATTTTGAAATGTTTTCGGCTGTTGATATGGAACCGATAGATGAAGTCTTGTTTTGGAGAGCATACAGTTCTGTGCAGGGTGTTACTCATAGTGTAAGTTCTTATCTTTGCAAAGGAGGAGGGGATTTAGGATATACTCGTAGTTTAGTAGATGCATGTTTAATGAAGAATGGATTGCCTATTTATGCGCCAAATTCTGGCTATGCTGGTGACGTGACGATTGAAAATGTTAAAAAAGACAGAGATGACCGTTTACAGTTATTTATGGGTGCTCCTAGTGATTGTTCAAGGCTTGATCCATATGAGACATATAAATATCCTAAGATATTGGAGCAGACCAATGATAGATGCCCGACAGGTTATACGGTTCGTAAATTCTTGACTTATGATCCAGCTCAAGTTGTAATCGGTTCTGGTGCAGTCAATACGTATGGATGTCTTCTTTTCAGATCTGTTGAAGCTAACTTGAATTATATTGAAGCTTGCTATGAAAAAAATGGAAGCTTGGATCCAAAAGCGATAAAGTATTGGAAGGAGATTCGTAGTCGTGTAGGTGTGTCTGATAATATCGATATGACAATTGCTGCTACCGATTTGTCTAAAGAAAATGATTGGGCTAAGTATTCTGCCGGTCAGTTAGTAGACCCCACCTTATATAATATTCGTCGTGAAAGACGCGTAGAACTAATGAGTGAAGGTACCCGTATGCGTGATTTAAAACGTTGGCGTGCTTTGGACCAAGTAGAAAATTATCAAGTTGAAGGATTTAATTTATGGGGTGGCGAACTGGAAAAATTGTATGTTGATGAAGCTGGTAATAGTTTGTTGATTCCAGAAGGTACTTCAGATAAGCAACCTAATGTATCCAACAAAGAAAACAGCAGTTATTTGCGTGTTAATCAGATTGTAAAAAAGAATAACTTGTTATACGATGGTTATACCTGGATACCAGCCAATTACTTAGAGCCTATTTCTGCTATCAACTTTACACTTACCTCTTCAAATCCTGATGACTTGGAAAGTTCAACGATTTATCAAAATCCGGGTTGGAGTAAAATAGCTAATGAACCGGCTATAGGATATTAATATAAAAAAGAGAATCATTTTTAAGGAGAAGATATAAAAGAGAGTGTGTAAGGAACCCTTCTCTTTTATGTCTTTTCTGTTTGTGTATGTAACATCTTTTATTTTAGATAAGCACAGTTGTATTCTGTAAATACCATGAATATGAAAAAACTGATTATGTTGTATTTCTTTCTTGCCGGAGGAATAGCGGCAAATACGAAAAATATAGATTATACTTATTTGAAAATGCAGTCTGCTCCTTTTGAGGTAGATGACGATTACCTCTCCAAACATGATATCGTTTATTTTTCACCTACGCAACTGGAGGCGGAAGGCTTTCCGATGGGTAATGGTGATATAGGCGGCATGGTGTGGAATCATGACAATGGCATCGAATTGCAAATCAATAAAAATGATTTGTGGACAAAGGCACAACCAGAAGAATACGGAATGTCATTGTTGAAGCATGCGGCTCGTCTGAAGATCGATTTTGGTGCACCGGTATTCAGTTGGATGCATTTGGAAGAGTTTGAGGGGCGGTTATCGCTGGCAAATGCCGAGAATACATATCGTGCGGTTACGGGTTATTCTGCTACAACTATTCGTACTTGGTTGGCGCAAGATCGTAATGTATGGATAGTGGAATGTGAAAATATACCTGATCCTGAAATGTTGGGAAATCATTCGGTAGCTACGGTTTCGTTGGAAAGACTGGGGAGCCGTTCCTTTACCGGATGGTATGGAGGTTGGTTTGCGAAGAACCCTTCAGTGGGGCTTGGTAAGATGCGTGCAATGGCTGATGCTCGCGAAATGATATTGGAAGAAACGGATGGTGGACTGCACTTTGCTGTAGCTTGCAGGGTGGTAGAGTCGTCCGAGGAACCGGAAACGGTGAATATGCGTCGTGCCGAATGGCGGACAAATAAATGTAAATTCACAATTATGGTCAGTGTAGCGACTGATCGCGAAGATAAGGATCCGGTAAATGCAGCAAAGAAATTACTTGATGAGGCAGAAGCGAAGGGGGTAGATGAGTTGCGTCGCGAGAAAGATGAGTGGTATCGCAATTTCTGGTCCAATTCGTTTGTGAAGTTGGGTGATGATTATTTGGAGAATATCTATTACTTGCATCGCTATCTGATGTCTGCTGGTTCGCGAGGTGAGTTTCCGTTGGCTTTTAATGGGGGACTTTGGCGTTGGAACCGTGATGTACTTAATTGGGGGACACCGCATCATTGGAACCAGCAGCAGGAATATTGGGGATTGTGTGCGCAAAACGATTGGCGGCTGATGAAACCTTATCTCGACACTTACTTCAAGATGATACCGTTTGCTGAGAAACTGGCAAAGGAGTATGGAGCGGAGCATGATGCATTGCTCATTACCGAAGCGCATAATTTCAACGGTGTACAATGGGGAAAGGACAAACGCTATCTGAGGAACAATTTTACTCCTGCTTCACAGATAGCTTCTCTCTTTTGGGATTATTACGAATTTACGGGAGACGAGGAATTCTTGAAAGAAAGGGCATATACGTTTATGAAGAAAGCTTCTCATTTTTATTTAGACAGGTTGGAATGGGATGAAGAAAAAAATGAATATTTTTTGAAAGCTTCTTTGTATGAGTCGGCCCCTATCGCTTATGTGAAGAATCCTATCAGTGACCGCAATTGCATCGAAAGGCTTTTCAAGGATTGTATCCGTGCGGCGGAAATATTGAACGTAGACAAAGATGAGGTGAAACAGTGGCGTCACGTACTCAATCATTTATGGGAAAGAGGCTATCAGCAGTTTGGTGAATGTGGCGAAGTAATCTCTCCTGCCGAGGAGTATTATACGGAAAAGCGTTATTCTCCATGGATTTGGGGTAACGGTGGTGCCGTAGCTTTTCCGGCAGGGCTGATTGGTATTGATGATAAAGACACTCGCTTGGGAAAAGCTGTTGTGAATCTGTTGAAACACGATGACGAGTGTAACGCGCATTATCCTTATCCGCAGATAGCCGCTCGAATGGGAGAAGGAGATGTGGCCTTGAAGTATATATGGAACGGGGTGAATGTACATCAGATGTATCCACAAGGATTGATGCACAATGTGACCGGTTATCCTGACAATATTTACGATCTTGCCTCTGTGCACAATCTGTTGAAAGACACGTATATGATACGCTCACATGATTTCTTTCAGTGCGGTATGGAACCCATGAGCAATTATTGCACGGGCATAAATGAAATGATGCTCCAAAGCAACGAGGAGAAAATCAGAGTGTTCCCTGCTGTGCCTGCTGCATGGGATTCTATTCCTATGGCATTTATTTTGTTGGCAAGAGGGGCATTTCTCGTTTCTGCAAGTAGGAATAATTCGGCTGAGGTTACACAAGTAGGTGTGAAGAGTTTAAAAGGGAATCTTTGTCGATTACAGAATCCTTGGGGTGACAAGAAATGTGAAGTGTTGAGATGCAGAGATGGCAGGAAAGTTTCCGTAAAGACAGGAGGGGATGGTGTATTGGCTTTCTCTACCCAAACAGGTGAAGAGTATGTTGTTCGGCTCATTGGTACGGAAACTTTGGTTAAAGAAGTGTATTTTGGCAAGCCTAATATGAAGGTGAAACAATTGGGAAAAAGAAGATTGGGAAAGGTTAGTGGCTGGAATGATTTTCAATGTGGAGGTGAAAAATGAATCTTTACAGTGAAAGTGAAGGCTGAATATGATTATGCACAGAAAAATAAAGCTAATTATTTGTTGAATATTGCTCTTCGCGGAGATGGGTCTATTCATCCTGCTGACCAATCCACTTTGCAAGGTTTTGCTGATCTAAAAGATTGATAGTATACGTGACTGGTTTTGAACAGATAGATTCTTCTTTCTTCCTTTCATCTACTTTTGAAAACGCCCTGCTGACAGGCGTTCCGGTAGTGACAGGACTTCCCGTCATCCCCTTTCAGTTTCCTCCACTCTGTATCTTCACTCCTTCCTGTGAAGGGAGGAGAATCTACAGATGAAACGGGAATGAGGGGAGATCTTACAGTTTTTAACCAATTGATAACTAGTGTGTTTTAAATGAAATGACAGAATGAGAGGAGAAAAGTGAACACCTGCATAGTGAGAGGATAGTGTAATGAACCGACTTGGCTGGTTTGCCGGACATGATAGGCTTGTCCGTCGGACCAGCTAAGCTGGTTCATGAAACATGCCGGCCTTTTCATCAAGACATGCTGACCTTTTAAGTAAAGGTGCTGGCATTTACCAAAAACATAAGGACATTTTAAAAAAACGACCGGTTCTTTTGAAGTAAACGACCAAAGCAACACATCCGGTAACATTAGTAACATGTGACCTGTCACGTTACTGACGTATGAGTCTACACGTATGTATGTGTCGGGCTGTACATACGGTAGCGTATGCCTATATATACGTATGTACTGTGTATCAAGTTCTACCGCAACTTGTACTAAGATGCACTATATCCTGTACCAAGATTCGCCATAACTTGTGCCAAGTTCCGCTACCTTTGCTGAAAATGGTAAAGGCAACTTGCAGGATAACAAGAATAGTTTTTCAGGAGAAATCCCGGCAAAAAAGTGGAATCAGTCCTTTCGACAGCTTCAGCCAGAAAAGCAGAGGAGAATTCTGCTCACTTGAAAGACGTGCAGAAGAAGGCTAAGCCGCATTCCTTGATGCAGGAAGTGACCACCTTTCTCACCTCCCACTACCACTTCTGTTTCAATGTACTGACCGAGGTAACCGAAGTGGCATGTCTGGAAAACGATGTGCCCGACCCCCATCTGCACTATGCTAAAGTTCTACAAACACGTACCCGAAGAGGAGTATTCCGCCTCTGCTTCCGCTTCGCTATGGTAGAGGATGATCTGCAGAAGGTACTGACCTTTTCCGTCACCCAGTTGTTCGGGCGTATGAAATCCATTCATCCTTCGGTCATAAGGAGCATGACCGCTTACAGTCTGAGCCGCATTCTGCCTCTGTTGGGCGGGTGCATACTGTCAAAGGGAATGTATATAGGGTAGTGGAATGCTAGATACCCTTAATTACCACATGGGATAGGAGAATTAGAAGTCCTTTCTTGAAAGTTCGTGAAAAAGCGAACTTTATTCGTTAAATTATGCGGAAAGTTCACAATAAAGAGATTCCTTGATTTAGGAATATCCCCCGCACAATTGCCATTAAATAAAAGACTTTTTGTTTTGCTGTTATTGAAAGCAAAGTGGATATGGACTATAATCTCTATTCTGTTTCCGGTCTGAAAGCAACGTGCGCAAGGTGAGGGATAAGGCATGAGGTTATGCTGTCATCGGTGTGTATAAATCGGATGAATGGAGATAAAAAGCAAGACTTATTCTAAAAATAAATCAATATGAAAAAACTGTTATTATTATTTTTATTCTTGTGCTCGTTGGAAGTAGCACAGGCACAACCGGGTATCTCAACTGCAATACCTTCTGAAAAACCTTCAAAATACCAGAAAGATCAGATCAAGCGCAAGTATGGTATGTTCATTCATTTTGGTATCAATACATTCCATGATGTGGAATGGTCAGACGGATCTTTTCCGGTGGAAACTTATGCCCCTGCGGAGATTGACGCCTGTCAATGGGTGAAGACAGCGAAAGATGCCGGTATGAAGTATATCATCTTGGTGGCAAAACATCATGAGGGCTTTTGTCTTTGGGACAGTAAATATACTGATTATGACGTGGCAAGTTCGGGAAATAAAACGAATGTGATTGAAGCCGTAGCTAGGGAATGTAAGAGACAAGGCATGAAGCTGGGACTGTATTACTCGTTGTGGGACAGGAAAGTCAATGCGGATGTTGACAATGTGGAGTCGGACAGGAAGTACAATACATACATGTTGAAGCAATTGGACGAACTGATGGACATCACGGAAAAATATACTAAAATAGTGGAGTTCTGGTTTGATGGAAGTTGGGTGAAACCCGGTTATCGCTGGCCGGTAGAAGGCATATACAGAACCATCAAAAGCCGTGAGCCGCAATGCCAGATCGGAATTAACTGGACGATAGGCGAGGATGCGGATCCCCATAATCCGAATGCGCCGGAGAAATCATATAAAATTATTCCGGAGGAACGGAAGGAAGGGGATCCTATCCGTTATTTTCCCAGTGACTTCCGCTTGGGCGATCCGCTTCTGCCCGCAAGTCTGATAAGAGAGTTTGACTTCAAGAAAAACCGGATGGAGCTGGTGGCCCTGCACGCTACAGGTTTCGGAAGGCCCAGCCAGGCGGCATGGACGGAAATCTTTGCGGATGGCCAGCCTCTGCGAATAGCCCGTTGGCCGAATGACTCTACGGTTATGATTGGAAAAATACAGGAATCGGGGATGGCTAAGGAAGGGAAAGAGGCTCCTTTCCCTGTATTCGGATATCAGGAAGAGCGCCCTTCGAGTTGGAAATCGGTAGAGAATATGTGGATAAGCGGATACTTTGCGCACGGTTATGCCGATGACATGATTTGTGTGGAAAGCATCGACACGATACATAAAATGATTCATACAGGGCAGCATACGGTATATGGATTTATGACAGGTGCGCCTTGGCGTCAATGGTTTGCCTTGAACCTGCTGGAGGAACTGGATGTGCCGGGCGAATACGTGATTGATGCCGGGAGAGGGAAGATGTATGTATATCCGCTTGCCGGAAAGATGGAAAATTGGAGTGTTTCTTTATTGGAAGGGCCCTTGCTGGCTATAGAGCATTGCAAAGATGTGAAGGTACAAGGCATCACTTTCGAGTATGGCAGGCATATCGGTGTCTATATGGAGAATACCCATCGTGCTTTAATTAAGAATTGCATTATACGCAATATGGGCGGAGTGGGCGTATCCATCGGAAAGGGAACGTTGAAGGCTGGTAACCAAAGAGGGCACGAGTCGGGAGGCAACCTAGCTTCGCGTGTCGTGGGTGATTTGATGGGAACGGTTTATCAGAACATCCTGTTCAACCGCGAAGGAGGAACGGAAAACGGAGTCGTGGATTGTCATATTTATAATGTAGGTGCCGGAGGTATCAGTCTGGGAGGAGGAGACAGAGCCTCATTGACCCCTGCCGGAAACTATGTGGAGAATTGCCGGATACATGATTATAACCGGATTGAGAAATCCTATCGTCCCGGAATATGGATGGATGGTGTGGGTAACCGCATCTCTAAATGTGACATCTATGATGCGCCCAGCATGGCTATCCTGTTTCATGGAAATAACCATGTGATAGAACTGTGTGACATAACGAATGTGTGTTCTGAAGTCGATGATCAGGGAGCTGTTTATTATGGTCGTGATCCTTCGGAGCAGGGAAATGTTATCCGTTATTGTTATTTTCATGAATTGAGTCCGCGCCATCGTGTAACGGCTACTTATCATGATGACGGAGCTTGCGGAGCGGAAGTTTATGGTAATATTTATCACAAAGCAGGGTCTTTGCCGGTACTAATCGGTGGGGGACATAATAATCATTACCGGCATAATATATTTATAGATTCTCCTGTTGCCATTCATATAGATGCGCGTATGCAGGGCTGGGGCAAATTCATGATAGAGAAAGGTGCGATAATTGATCAGCGTTTGCAAACAGTCAATTATAAAAATCCTCCTTACAGTACGGCCTATCCTTTGCTCGCTGCATATTGGGACAATGACACTTCTTATCCAAAAGGCAATGTGATAGAAGAAAACTTGTTTTATAAGATAGGAAATGTGGTGCACGGACAGAGCGAATGGCTGGAATTGTATAACAATTGGGCTACCGGTTCGGATCCAGGGTTTGTGGATGCTGCTGATCCGTTGAAGGGATTTAAGGATGATGCGCTCATTTATCAACGGATCAATGGATTCCCCCGGCTTCCATTTGAGAAAATCGGATGCGATTTATCCAAATGAAAGAGTGTGATGATAAACTTTCAAACCTTATAAAAAAATATCTTATTTCTTTAGGAACATTCCTTTCCCGATTGCCATATAAATAGAGAGTACCTTTGTTTGGCGACAAAGGATCAACTTATTTTTAAACTTTAAGTCATTACCATTAAATGGAACATCAAAACAAATTGATTTATGGCGGACTATTGGCGATATCCGCTCTGACCGGCTGTACGGAGCCGGTAACAGAAAAACCTTTGAATATTGTCTATATTATGACGGACGATCATACAGCTCAAATGATGAGTTGCTATGACAAACGTTATATGGATACACCCAATTTGGATCGGATAGCCAATGAGGGGGTACGTTTTACAAACAGTTTTGTCGCAAACTCTCTGAGTGGCCCTAGTCGTGCTTGTATGCTTACGGGCAAACATAGTTGTGAGAATAAATTTTATGATAACTCTACCTGCGTATTTGATTCATCGCAGCAAACTTTTCCGAAACTATTGCAGAAAGCGGGTTATCAGACTGCATTAATTGGGAAATGGCATTTGGAAAGTTTGCCGACAGGCTTTACTTATTGGGAGATAGTTCCCGGACAAGGTGATTATTATAATCCGGATTTCATCACACAAACCAATGATACCATTCAGAGACATGGGTACATCACTAATCTGATTACCGATGATGCCATAGACTGGATGGAAAATAAGCGCGATAAAGAAAAACCTTTCTGTCTGCTTATTCATCATAAGGCTATTCATCGTAATTGGATGGCGGATACCTGTAATCTGGCCTTATACGAAGATAAAGAATTTGCTTTACCCGATAATTTCTTTGACGATTATGAGGGTCGTTCCGCAGCTGCGGCTCAGGAGATGAGTATTGTGAAAGATATGGATATGATATATGATCTGAAGATGCTCCGCCCTGACAAGGAATCCCGTTTGAAATCATTGTATGAAAGCTTTATCGGACGTATGGACGAAAGACAGCGTGCCGCGTGGGATGCATTCTACGGTCCTGTGATCGATGATTTTTATCAGAAGAATCCGCAAGGAAAGGATTTGGCTAATTGGAAATTCCAACGTTATATGCGCGACTATATGAAAACAGTCAAATCACTGGATGATAATGTAGGACGTGTGCTCAATTATCTGGAAGAAAACGGGTTGCTGGATAATACATTAGTCGTCTATACATCAGACCAAGGATTTTATATGGGAGAGCACGGATGGTTTGACAAGCGTTTCATGTATGAGGAATCCATGCGTACTCCGTTGATAATGCGTTTGCCGAAAGGATTTGACAGGAAAGGTGATATAACTGAAATGGTACAGAATATAGACTATGCACCTACTTTCCTGGAACTGGCAGGTGTAAAAGTACCCGAAGATATTCAAGGCGAGTCTTTGTTACCTTTATTGAAAGGAAAGAAGCCTGCGGGCTGGCGTAAATCATTATATTATCATTTTTATGAATATCCTGCCGAACACATGGTGAAACGTCACTATGGAGTACGTACAGACCGTTATAAATTGATTCACTTCTACAATGACATTGATGCATGGGAACTTTATGACTTGGAAAAAGACCCTGCCGAGATGCACAATGTAATCAATGATCCTGCTTATAGTGAAGTATTGGCTGATATGCAGGCGGAGTTGAAGAAATTGCAAATCCAATATAACGATACAGACTTTGTAAAATAAAGACAATGAATAAGACATTCTTATTAAGTGTCATACTGGGAGTTTTATGCTTTCCGGTAAAGGCACAGACCTTGCCTGTACCTACACCGGTACAATTGCAATGGCAGCAGATGGAAACAACGGCATTTGTTCATTTTAGCGTGAATACTTATACGGATATGGAGTGGGGATATGGCAACGAGTCCCCTGCCATCTTTAATCCGACTAAGTTAGACTGTCGTCAATGGATACGGACTTGTAAAGAAGCGGGACTGAAAGGAGTGATCCTTACTGCCAAGCATCATGACGGGTTTTGTTTGTGGCCGTCGGCTTATACGGAATACAGTGTGAAGAATTCTCCATGGAAGAACGGAAAAGGCGATTTGGTACGCGAATTTGTGGATGCTTGCCATGAGTATGGGATGAAAGTGGGATTGTACCTTTCTCCTTGGGATTGTAACCATCCTGATTATGGAAAACCGGAATACATCACTTACTTCCGCAATCAGTTGCGCGAATTGCTGACTAATTATGGGGAATTGTATGAGTTTTGGTTTGACGGCGCCAACGGGGGACGTGGTTATTATAGTACGGATTCCTTACATACCCGAAAGATTACCGCAGATTACTATCCATGGGAATCTTTGACAGAAATGGTATATGAATTGCAACCCAACTGTGTGGTGCATGGTGGAAGTGCACAGAACATCCGCTGGGTAGGCAACGAGGAAGGGTACGCTTTGGAAGAGCATTGGAGTACAGTGAGAAAGCCGGAACTCTATGATAAGGGGATACCAAATGGTAAACAGTGGATGCGCGGACATGCGGATGGTACGTTATGGATTCCTTCAGAAACTGATGTATCCATCCGTCCCGGTTGGTATTATCATGCTTCGGAAGACCATAAACTGAAATCATTGTCCCAATTGACTGACATTTATTATGAGAGTGTGGGACGTAACAGTTTGTTATTGCTTAATCTGACCCCCAATCAAGAAGGATTGATTCTTGAGCAGGATTCCTTGCGTTTGGTAGAATGGTATCGGCGATATACCTCTGAACTAAAGAAGAATCTCGTTAATCAGAAAATGAAAGTAACGGGCAAGAACCGTAAGAAGTTGAAATATACTTTGGATGGCAACCGAGGTACATATTGGGAAGCTGATACAAAAACGCCTGTACTGGAAGTGGATTTTGGAAAAGAATTAACTTTCAACCGTTTGTTATTGCAAGAGTTTATTGAGAAAGGGCAAAGAGTAAAGCAGTTTGTTGTAGAATATTTTGATAATGGGAATTGGCAGAAATTGGATGAACAGACTACTATCGGTTATAAACGGATTCTGCGTTTTCCCGAAGTCACTGCTTCACGTCTGCGAATACGGATAACAGATGCATGGGAGGCACCTTGTCTGGCAGAAATACAGGTCTTTAAAGCGGAAACTCCGCTGGATGCTCCTGTGATTACCAGAAATAAGAATGGAGAGGTGAAGTTGGTATGCAGCAATAAGGATGCTTCTATCTATTATACTACAGATGGTAAAGAGCCACAACCTGGTGTAAGCCCTCGTTACCAGTCGCCTGTTCCGGCAGACGGTGATCGGATTATTAAAGCGATAGCAGTGGACGGAAAGAAAAAGTCAACAACTGCTACGCGTACTTTTACCGGCAGTAAGGCTCATTGGAGCACCTTGCCTGATAAAGCCGGTACGCTTGTTTTTGATGAAAACCAGCATACAACTTGGGTTGGAAAAGATGTGCTTGAGGTTGACTTGCAATCAGCAAAGGAAATGACCGGTATAAGCTATCTGCCTGATCAGGCACGATGGGCTAATGGAATTGTTGTAAAATATATGATTGAGATCTCTTTGGATGGAATCCGATGGGAAGAGGCAGCCCGTGGAGAGTTTGCCAATATTCAGAACAATCCTGTAGAACAGCAGGTAATTTTCTGGCAGACGCATAAAGGACGCTACATCCGTTTCCATGCCTTGTCAACAGTGGATGGTCAAAAGAGCATGGGGGTAGCGGAATTAGACATTTTATTTTCTAAAAACTGATAAGTAATGAAAAAGTATAACTATGTAGGATGGTGTATGGCCGGTAGCCTTGGTTTGTCCGCTATGTCCGGACAGGCTGCACAACCGGAAAAAAAGCAACCGCATATCATCTTGATAATGACTGACCAACAACGTTGGGATGCATTGGGATGTGCGGGAAATGAAGCTGTGATTTCTCCAAATGTGGATCGCTTGGCAGCCGATGGGCATTTGTTTTGTAATGCCTATACGGCTGCTCCAAGCAGTACTCCGGCACGTGCGGGTATGCTGACGGGTATGTCTCCCTGGCATCATGGCTTGTTAGGATATGGACAGGTGGCAGAGCATTATCCATATGAAATGCCGCAGATGTTGAAAGACTTGGGCTATCACACATTGGGAATAGGAAAGATGCATTGGCATCCGCAGAATGTGTTGCATGGATTCGAAGTGACTATTCTGGATGAAAGCGGACGTGTGGAGTCTCCTTATTTTATGAGTGATTATCGTAAATGGTTCAATACGCAGGCTTTCGGCCTGAATCCCGACAGTACAGGGGTGGAGTGGAATGCCCACGGAGCGAAAGCGTATGCTTTGCCCGAGCGCTTGCATCCTACCGTATGGACAGGAGACAGGGCGGTGGAGGCGATAAAAGGTTATTCTTCTGAACGGCCTTTGTTTTTGAAAGTGTCTTTTGCCCGTCCGCATAGTCCGTATGATCCTCCCCGGCGAATAGTGGATAAGTATGAGGGCAGAAAAATACCCGCTCCCGTTGTAGGTGACTGGTGTAAAGATCTGGCAATAGATACTCATCCCGAAAAAAATCCTGAAGCGGCTGTAGGAAACTATGGAGTGGAATATGCCCGGAATTCCCGTAAGTATTATTACGCTTCGGTTACTTTTATTGATGAGCAGGTAGGGCGCATTGTGGATGAACTGAAAAAGAAAGGAATGTATGACAATGCGCTGATATGCTTTGTTGCCGATCATGGCGATATGTTGGGAGATCATCATTTGTGGCGTAAAACGTATGCTTATGAAGGTTCGGCAGCTATTCCTTTTATTATAAAGTTACCCGAAAACATGAAAAGTAGCCTGAAACCCGGTGAAAAAATAGAGGCTCCGGTGGAGTTACGCGACTTGCTTCCTACTTTTCTGGCATTGAACGGCTGCCGGATTCCGGAAGAAATAGACGGTCTGTCTTTACTTCCTTTATTGGAAAAAGGGAAAGCTCCCTGGCGTGAATATATTGATATAGAACATTCCACCGCTTATTGGGCGGATAATTATTGGTGTGCTTTGACGGATGGGAAAATAAAGTATATCTGGTTTTTCCGTACAGGTGAGGAACAATTGTTCGATTTGTCAAAAGACCCATACGAATTGCATGATTTGTCAAAAGCCAAGGCTTCCGGAAAGACATTGGAAAAGATGCGGAAAGCGATGGCCGGACATTTGCAGGAAAGAGGGGAAGAGTGGGTGAAAGACGGCAAGTTGGTCATCCGCAATAAAAATCTTTTATATAGTCCGAATTATCCAACAAATAAAAAATAAACCATGAAGAAATTAATTCTAACCTTTTCATTTTTAGTGTTGTTATTCGGCACTTTGCAGGCATCGGTTTCCATTATCCCGATGCCGCAAAAGTGCATCGAAAAAAGAGGCAATTTTACGGTAAATGACAAAACTGTAATTACGTTGTCAGTAGATAACGAGGAGATGCGCAATGCCGTATCTTTCTGGAATGATTTGTTTGATACGGCTGCCGGGTTCTCATTGGAGGTCTCTTCCACTCCCCGTTCTTCCAATGTGATTCGTTGCCGGCTTAACACAGCTCTTCCCAATGAGGAATCATACAAGCTGACAGTCTCTTCATCTTCTATCCATATAGATGCCAAAACCCCTAAAGGCATTTTCTATGCTTTTCAAACTTTGCGCCAATTATTACCTTCTGCCATTGAAAGTGACAAGCAGGTGGCGGAAAAAATAAAATGGAACATCCCTTGTGTGGTGATAGAAGATTCGCCTGCATTCTCTTATCGCGGAGTGATGCTTGATGTTTCCCGCCACTTCATTCCTAAGGAAGATGTAAAGCGTCACATCGACTTGCTTGCTTTTCATAAATTGAACATCCTTCATTGGCATCTGACTGATGACCAGGGATGGCGTATCGAAATCAAGAAATATCCCAAACTGACTACCGTCGGAGGTTACCGTAAGAAAACGATTGTGGGATATATGTGGGACAATCCTACTGAATGGAATACCAAACGCTATGGTGGATTTTATACACAGGAAGATATCAAAGAAGTGGTGGCGTATGCCAAGAAGCGTTTTGTGGAAATTATTCCTGAGATAGAAATGCCGGGACATAGCGTGGCGGCACTGACTGCTTATCCTGAATATTCCTGTACCGGAGGACCTTTTGAGGTGGAAGGCCGTTGGGGTGTTTTCAATGACATTTATTGTACTAAGGAATCTACTTTTACCTTTATGCAGGATATTCTGGATGAGGTGGTGGAACTTTTCCCCTCCAGCTATATCCATTTAGGTGGGGATGAGGCCCCTCGTATCCGTTGGAAAAATTGTGTACACTGTCAGGAACGGATGAAGCAGGAACATTTGACAAAAGAGGCTGAATTACAGACTTATTTCATCAATCGAATTGAGAACTATCTGAATACCAAAGGAAAGAAAATTATCGGTTGGGATGAAATCTTGGAAGGAGGTATTCTGCAACGTGCTACCGTGATGTCATGGCGGGGAGAGAAAGGGGGAATTCATGCCGCGAAAGCCGGATATGATGTCATTATGTCTCCTAATATTTATATGTATTTCAATTGTCTTCAGTCTAAAGTCAATGAAAAGAAAATTGGAAATCCCAATCGGGTGATTACTTTGGAAAAAGTTTATAATTATCATCCGGTTCCCGAAGTCCTGAGTGCGGATGAGGCCAAACATATTAAAGGAGTACAGGCCAATTTGTGGACGGAGTATATGTCTGCGCTCGATGAGATGGAGTATATGCTTTATCCGCGTGTGGCAGCTTTGTCCGAGGTGGCGTGGAGCAAAAAGGAAAATAAGGATTATGGAAGATTCTGTACCCGTTTGGAGAGCATCCGACGGCATTATGATGTGTTAGGAGTAAATTATTGTAAGAAAATCAGTAATGAATGATCTGTTTGTGATGAATATGAAAAGAAAAATACTATTTGTTTGTCTCTCCTTCCTTGCTTTGTTGCAAGGGTGGGCGCAACATACCTGGCAGGCCGGTCCGGTCAATTTAGAACTTATTCAACGGGGCAATTCGAAGTTCCCTTCCGGTTTCTCCGCTTTCTCATTGAAAAATCGTTTTATTTGGTGTGGTTCGGCTATTCAGACAGAGGAAGATGGAAAGTATTATTTATTTTATTCCGCTATGAAATCAGGACCGAAGTACCCTAGATTTATAGATGCTTGGTTGCTAGGTTCGATGATTGGAGTAGCTGTATCAGACTCTCCTTATGGGGGATATAAGGATATAGGTATTGTCTATAACAAAGATGGATATCGTCCGGACAGCTGTTCATGGGATGCACAATCGGTTCACAATCCGCATATCAAAAGATATAACGGAAAATACTATTTGTATTATTGTGCTACGGTGGATCCGGGTGGAAATGCTCATGTAAAGGGAAAACTAAGCAGAAGAGACAGACTCCAGCAAAATCAAAAGTTGGGAGTATTGTGCTTTAATTCCATAAAAGAATTACTGGAAGGTAAATTTTCATGTAATGAGCAACCTTTACTTGCTCCACGTACACGGGTGAAGCCTGATAATGTACTGGAACCCTCACCTGAAGGAACCGTAACCAAGCCTGATAATCTCATTTTAGTCAATCCGGCAGTGGTATATCATCCTTTGAAAAAGAAATATTATCTTTACTTTAAAGGGAATGTCTATGATCCTACTTGGCGTGGTGTGCATGGAGTGGCCATAGCCGATGCCCCCGAAGGCCCTTTTATTGTGCAGGATGACTATGTATTTGAGTTTGAAACAGGGGATAACCAGAAATTGAATGCGGAAGACCCGTTTGTATGGTATCACCGGAAAGACAATTGTTTCTATGCTGTTTTTAAAGATTTCACGGGAGGATTTACAAAAGGTAAGCCGGGATTGGCCATCATGTATGCTGAAGATGGTATACATTGGAAACTTCCTGAACATTCTTTGTTTATGAATAAAGAAATAATTCTAAAGAATGGAGAGCGGCTAGAGGTAGATCGGTTGGAACGTCCTCAGCTGTTATTGGATGAAAATGATGAACCGATTGTGCTTTATTCAGCTTGTTCCATTACTCCATTGAATATGAAACAGGATGGGAGCTCGTTCAATATCCAGATTCCAATTCTTCGAAATAAGTAAGAAGGATATGGTATAAAAGCAGTCCGGCATATGGATGAATATCTGTGCCGGACTGCTTTTTTATATTGTAACGGAAGAAATGGAACTTTTGATAAACCTTTCGGACACACGCTTGTTTATGATAAGTTCATGTTTTTGACATGAGTAACATAAATCTATTGCAAAGACTAATGAAAGAAAATAGACCTCCTTTTTTGCCATTTTCGCAATCTTGCTTTAACTATTTTAAAGTAAGGGGCTTTATTGGATTTTCGGAACTGTGTATCAGAACATTTCATCCTGATTCACAAAGATATATATGTCCCTATTTGTCCGATGCGCATATTTTGGAGTTCCGGCTTCCGGCGGCGACTATAGAGTGTGTTATCAATAAACAAGGTATATGCATTGAGGCTATCATGTTTACCGATTAGTAAGTGGTTTTGGTTTAATCTTCCTTTTTCATTTCTTAATAATTAAGCGGCACTGACATACAAGCGGACACTAAAGATAAAATTAATCGGAGGTTATAACTAAAAGTTATTTTA
>NZ_JBCOCI010000075.1:0-23957 GCF_040929485.1 Phocaeicola sp. RTP21198st1_B8_RTP21198_201120
CGCATCATCGCCGGGAACATCAACCAAGTGCTGAAGGTGGACAGCGTGGTGTGCGACTTCAACGCCTATCCCTACCGTGCCGTGACCTACGCCACACAGAAAATCATCCGGCAGAGCAACGTCACCGAGCGCAGCCTCGTGACCACCTGCCGCCTGCTGAACGCATCGCGGTCGGATGACAACCCGAACGGTTTTACCATCGAGGGTTTCACCATCATTGAGAACAAGGATTTACAGACTATCAAACGGTAACAGGACATGAAAAGTATCAGAAAATCAATGTGGGGCATGTATTGGAAACTCCACGACAAACGGAAACGCTTGGCGGCAAGTCTCAAAGGGTATCTGGACGGCTTGCCGCCGGAAACACGCCGCCGCATCGTGCTGGGGATGTTCGCCGCCTTCGCGGTGCTTGCCCTTTACACCTTCGGCAGAGCCGTCTATGACATCGGCAGGAACGACGGCTCACATATGGAAACGGGACACGCCGGACGGGTGGAACTGCCGACCCCGGCGGAAACAGGCAATCACTTAACACCTTATTTATATGGAACAGACAAAGAATGAACCGACGAAAGAGAACAAAGCTGCTCCCGAAACGGGGAAACCGAAAAAGGAGCGCGAACCGCTGACAGAGGCGCAACGGCTGAAACGGCAGAAGATGATCGTGCTGCCCGCTATGGTGTTGGTGTTCATCGGGGCGATGTGGCTGATATTCGCCCCGTCCTCCGGCAAGGAGCAACCGCCGGGAACGGACGGATACAACACCGAGATGCCCGACGCTGACAAGGCGAACCGGCAGATTATCGGCGACAAGCTGAAAGCCTACGAGCATGGGGAGATGGAAGAGCGTCAGGAGAGCCGCAACCGTGCCATCGGGCAGCTGGGCGACATGTTCGACCGCGAGATAGCGGGAACGGAGAACGGAGTGGACTTCGACCTCGCCAATCCGGGCGGCAAGGAAGAAAGGGCAAAGCCAGCCACGCCGCAGACCATCCAGTCCTCCGCAGCCGCCTACCGTGACCTGAACGCCACGCTCGGAAACTTCTACGACCAGCCGAAAAACGACAATGCGGAGATGGACGAATTGTTGGAGCGCATCGCATCGCTGGAGTCGGAACTGGAAAGCGAGAGGGGCAAGGCTTCCTCTATGGACGAGCAGGTGGCTCTTATGGAGAAGTCCTACGAGCTGGCGGCAAAGTACATGGGCGGTCAGAACGGAGGACAGCCATCGGCGGAACAGAGGGCAGAGCCAACTACCGTGCAGAAAGGGAAGAAGAACAAGGCAATGCCTATCAGACAGGTGGAGCATCAAGTAGTTTCTTCACTCTCACAGCCTATGAGTAACGCGGAGTTTGTCGCCGCCTTATCGCAGGAACGCAACCGGGGTTTCAACACGGCTGTCGGCACGGCGGAGGTATTGGACAGGAACACCATACCGGCGTGCGTGCATGGGGCGCAGAGCGTGACGGACGGGCAGACGGTAAGGCTGCGCCTGCTGGAGCCTATGGCGGTGGCAGGCAGGACAATACCCCGGGGTGCGGTGGTGGTCGGCACGGGCAAGATACAGGGTGAGCGGCTCGACATCGAGATTACCTCGCTGGAATACGACGGCACGATTATCCCCGTGGAGCTTGCGGTCTATGACACGGACGGACAGCCCGGCATCTTCATCCCGAACTCGATGGAGATGAACGCCGTCCGGGAGGTCGCCGCCAACATGGGCGGCTCGCTGGGAAGCAGCATCAACATCTCCACCAATGCCGGGGCGCAGCTCGCCTCCGACTTGGGCAAGGGGCTGATACAAGGCACGAGCCAGTACATCGCCAAAAAGATGCGAACCGTCAAGGTGCATCTGAAAGCCGGGTACAGGGTCATGCTTTACCAAGAAAAATATTGAAAACAATAAAAATTACCACTAAAATCCAAAAGTAATGAGAAAAGTAATCATCATGTTTGCCCTCGCTATGGGCATCATAACTGCCAACGCGCAGGAGAATGTAACCGTTGAAACGACCAACGGAAGTGAACAACCGACCTTGACGAAGGAGGTCTATCCGCAGAAGGAGGCGGACGGCGACCTATATCACGGGCTGTCACGCAAGCTGACCTTCGACCGCATGATACCGCCGCACGGTCTGGAAGTGACCTACGACAAGACCGTCCACGTCATTTTTCCGGCGGAGGTGCGCTATGTCGATTTAGGCTCGCCCGACCTGATTGCCGGGAAAGCCGACGGAGCGGAGAACATCATCCGTGTGAAGGCTACCGTAAGGAATTTTCCCAACGAAACGAATATGTCCGTCATCACGGAGGACGGCAGTTTCTACACCTTCAACGTGAAGTACGCCGCCGAACCGCTGTTGCTCAACGTGGAGATGTGCGACTTCATCCATGACGGCAGCACGGTGAACCGCCCGAACAACGCGCAGGAAATCTATCTGAAAGAGCTGGGCAGCGAAAGCCCGATGCTGGTGCGCCTTATCATGAAGTCCATCCACAAACAGAACAAGCGCGAGGTGAAGCATATCGGCTGCAAGCGTTTCGGCATCCAATACCTGTTGAAAGGCATCTACACGCACAACGGCTTGCTTTATTTCCACACGGAGATAAAGAACCAGAGCAACGTGCCTTTCGATGTGGACTACATCACTTGGAAAATCGTGGACAAGAAGGTTGCGAAGCGTACTGCCGTGCAGGAGCAGATTATTCTGCCGCTCCGCGCGCAGAACTACGCCACCCTCGTGCCGGGCAAAAAGAGCGAGCGCACGGTCTTCACGATGGCGAAGTTCACCATCCCCGATGACAAGTGCCTCGTGGTGGAATTGAACGAGAAGAACGGCGGCCGTCACCAGTCCTTCGTGATTGAGAACGAGGATTTGGTACGCGCGGGTACCATCAACGAACTTCAAGTACGCTGACCATGAGAAAGTACATCGCAATAATCATCGCGTCGCTTGCCCTTTTTACAGGGCAGGCGCACGCCCAGCGGTGTCTGCCGAAGATGCAGGGCATCGAGGTGAGGGCGGACATGGCGGACGGCTTCAATCTCGGCGGCAAGGACGGCGGGTACAGCTTCGGGGCGGCTCTCTCCACCTACACGAAGAAGGGGAACAAGTGGGTGTTCGGTGGCGAATACCTGTTGAAGAACAATCCCTACAAGGACACCAAGATACCCGTGGCGCAGTTCACGGCGGAGGGCGGCTATTACTTCAAGATACTGTCGGACGCCCGAAAGATTGTTTTCGTCTATGCCGGGGCTTCGGCTCTCGCCGGATATGAGGCGGTAAATTGGGGGAAGAAGGTGCTGCATGACGGCTCCACGCTGCACGACCGGGACGCCTTCATCTACGGCGGTGCGCTGACGCTCGATGTGGAGTGTTACGTGGCAGACCGTATCGCCCTGCTTGCCAACCTGCGGGAGCGTTGCCTTTGGGGTGGCGACACACGGAAGTTCCACACGCAGTTCGGGGTCGGTATCAAGTTCATCATCAACTGACACGGGCATGGAAAGGACGGAAATAGATGCTGTCAGAAGGATGCCGCTTGCGGATTTTCTCGCACGGCTGGGGCATGAGCCTGTCAGAAGGAGCGGTAACGAGCTGTGGTATCTTGCCCCGTACAGGGGCGAGCGCACATCCTCTTTCCGTGTGAACGTGGCGAAACAGCTCTGGTACGACTTCGGTTTGGGCAAGGGCGGCGACATCTTCACGCTTGCCGGGGAGTTTCTGCAAAGCGATGACTTCATGAAGCAAGCGAAGTTCATAGCGGAAGCCGCCAATATGACGGTTGCCGGATGGGAAAAGCCCGTCTATCTCTCGAAGCCGACCGAATCCGTTTTTGAGGATGTGGAGGTCGCTCCGCTGCTCCGCTCACTGCTGACGGAGTATTTAGAGGAACGGGGCATCCCTTACGCCATCGCATCCCGTCACTGCTGCCGCTTGAACTACGGTGTGCGTGGGAAACGGTATTTTGCCGTTGGCTTTCCGAACATGGCAGGTGGCTATGAAGTCAGAAGCCGATATTTCAAGGGTTGCATACCTCCGAAGTCTGTATCACTGGTAAAGGCGAATGACATCCCGGCTGACGAGTGCCTCGTGTTCGAGGGCTTCATGGACTTTCTCTCTGCCGTGACGCTTGGTGTAACCGGTAACGCTGACTGTCTTGTGCTGAACTCAGTCGCCAACGTGGAGAAGGCGGCGGGATTGCTGGACGGATACGGGCGCATCGGCTGCTTCCTCGACCGTGACGAAGCCGGACGGCGGACGCTTGCCGCACTTACCATGCGATACGGGGAACGTGTCACCGACCGTTCCTCCCTCTATGACGGTTGCAAGGACTTGAACGAGTACCTGCAACTGACAACGAAAAAACAGAAAAACAACCATCTAAAAATCGAAGAACAATGAACATACTGAACAACAGAAACAAGAGAACATCAATATTCAAGGCAGTGGCGTTATGCCTGATAGCCGCCATGTCATTCACCCTCGTGTCATGTGACGATGACATGGACATCCAGCAGTCCTATCCCTTCACGGTGGAGGTCATGCCCGTGCCGAACAAGGTAGTAAAGGGGCAGACAGTGGAAATCCGCTGTGAACTGAAAAAGGAGGGCGACTTTTCGGGTACGCTCTATACCATCCGCTATTTCCAGTTCGAGGGGGAAGGCTCGCTCAAAATGGATAACGGCATCACCTTCCTGCCTAACGACCGCTACCTGCTGGAGAACGAAAAATTCCGCCTGTACTACACGGCGGCGGGTGATGAGGCGCATAATTTCATCGTGGTGGTGGAGGATAACTTTAGCAACTCCTACGAACTGGAATTTGACTTCAACAACAGGAATGTAAAGGACGACGATCTTACCATCGTTCCCATCGGCAACTTCAGCCCCTTGTTGAAATGATGCGTGTATTCATGACAATGCTCTGTTCACTTCTGACGGTCTGTTCTGTGTCCGCGCAGATCAGCCGCCAAGAGGGAACGGACGGGCAGGCGGCAATCTACCGACTGCCGCTTATGGAACGTGCTTTTTTATGCTGCCGCTACTTTGAAGGCTGGCACTCAGAAAAACACTACCCATACGTCGGTTGGGGTCACAAACTTTTGCCAAACGAGAAGTATTCGGCACGAACCATGACAAAACGGGATGCGGATGAACTTTTGCGGAAAGACCTGCGCAAATTTGTCGCCATGTTCCGTAAATTCGGGGTTGATTCGATTTTGCTTGGCACGTTAGCTTACAATGTGGGACCGGCGAAGCTGTTAGGCAGCAAAACAATCCCCAAAAGCACCTTAATCAAGAAGCTGGAAGCTGGTGACAGGAACATCTACCGTGAGTATATAGCCTTCTGCAACTACAAAGGAAAACGCCACGCCATGCTGCTCAAACGGAGAAAGGCGGAGTTTGCGCTGTTGTATATCCCATAAAAGGACTGACAAAACTGGCAAAAGACGTGCCATATTTAACTTGGCACGTCTTTTGCTCTATCACTTGATAGATTATCGTAGGATTTTCTCGTTAATTGACATCGTTGAGCCATTTTTGCCTATCGGTTTCCAAATAACACTTCAAGTTGTAAGTGTTGTGAGAGCAATACAAAACATAGTTATTAACCATAAAAAGTATAGCGAAATTATGAAGAAAGTATTTAGGAAAATTCAGAAAGGAACAACAAAAATGATTGAACGTATCAAATCGTTGGGGGAAATGGAGACGAAGCAGAAATGTGTAGTTCAACGGTTCGAGATTATCATTCCCCTCCACCAAAAAATAACGACCCAATATATAGCCTCCGCAAGTTTTACTTGCGGATTTTTTAGTTATCGCAGATTGGACAAAGGTTTCTTTGCTACTTTCTTTGTCCGCCATCATGCTCACTGAAAGAAAGTAGGGCGGCTCTCGCCGCCCCGCCACTCAAAAGCGTGTGTAAAGTCCCGTCACCATCGTGAACATTTCCTCCAGCATATCAAAATAGATACCCTCGTGTACGGCAATGTCCTTTGTCTTGCACTCAAAGGTCTTTTTGCTGAACGTCCTGCGGTAGAAGCGCATATTGTAGAGGTCTGCCCCTTCGTCATAGATGATGTCAAGGCGGTTGGCACTTGTTTTGTTCCTTGCAAGGCTCATCCGTAAGCCGTTGCCCATATCTATGAAATCACGGCTACCTGTCATGGCGGTGAAGCGTTTTCCGCCTATCTGCTGTAATATCGTCTTGGCTATCATATCTTTTGTTTTTAGGGTTTTAAGTATTGGCGGTGCGGACACCGCCATCCCGTTCAAAATTCTCGCATTTCGGAAATGGGGGTCTGCCGTTGTAGCCACTCTTTCACACATTCCATATTGTACTCGCTCGTGATGACTGCCGTATGGCTGTCGGTGGCGGTGAAACGTGTGCTTTCGTAATCATCTATCCACCCCTTGAGGGTGTCCGTTCCCCACGCTCCGGTATCGTCAAAGATACCGTCCAATGCCGTGATAGGTTCGCTGAACTTGACTATCAGCGTTTGATAGGTCGTGTTCATAGTCTGTCCTCCTTTCCCTTCTTTGCGTTCAGCCACTTGTCCCGTGCGGCTCGGCACTCGTCCAACGTGGGTTTGACACAAGAGAACAATTCTCTGTCTATGGGGTGGCGGTAGTCGTACTGCACAAGTGTCCGCCTGCGTCTTCCGATACCCGATTGGAAACGCTCGTATTTCTCCGTACCTGCTTCCGCGCAGGTGCTTACTCCGTTGATGGTCATTCGTGTTGTCATAATGTTGCTTTTTAGATGGTTAAAAATGTACTGACAGAACTCTGTTCTTCATCACCATTTCGGGGTTGCTTGTGTAGCGTTGGTGCAGGTAGAAATGGTGTGAGCCGAAGCCGTAAAGGAAAAACTTGTCAAGTTCGTGCTTCTCGGCAAACTCCTTTACGCTCTTTCTCAATTCCCCCTCACTCGTTGTGAGAGTGAGGAGGTTCACAAATTCAAGGAACATCGTGGGGATTGCATCATCCCACACACAAATCATACTTTCAATTCTTACTTCCATATCAATGTTGTTTTAGGGGTTATGCTATGCCGCTTTCATCCGCTCACGGATAAGGTTGGCGTTCTTGTTCACAAGGTCTATGATGCGCTCGTGATATTCGGTGTCCTGGTTGTGCTTGCCGTGGCACTGCACCACTTCGAGGGTTCGCAAGTCCACCTCTACGGTTTCAATAATCTCATCGCCAATCCTTGCCGATAGTATGAGGGTGTCGGCTTTCTTGTAGTATCCACTGCCAAACACGCAGATGCCCTGCGTCTTGCCCTCGTTGTAATACTCGTCTATGCTTTCAAGCACCTTGACGATTATTTCCTCGTCCGTGATTACCAAGCCGAAGAATTTGGATTTGTTGGCGATGAAATCCTCCGCATCTTTCTTTCGTTGGAGTTGTCGCTGTTGCTCACGCTCACGCCTTTCAATCTCCCAACGGCGTTGCTCTGCGGCTCTTTCCTTCTCGTGTATGGCTTCAATTTTTCGGGTTGCGTTGTCGTGTGCCGCCATGAAATCTTCGGGACAGATGTTCTTCGGGTTACGGAGGTCTTGACCGAGTTTTTTGAGCATACGCAGATAGTCGCACCACATTGAGAGGTTGTCTATCTGATACTTGTGACGCTTGGCAATCAGATATGATGCCCAACATTCATCGGCAGTACGGGTATTGAAAAGAAAGTGTTTCATGACCTCAATCTCACCGCCTTTCATAAGGGTTTCAATTCTTGGGTCTGAAAGCAAGGCTTTGAAAAGACGCACGGGGGAGATGCCGTGGAAATCGCCCTTGAAGCCGTTACGTCTGAGTTGGGGCAATATCCTCATCTTTGGATATGCACAGCTTCTTGCCACCACATCATCGTATAGGCTGTTGTGCGGTCTTACCTCCATATCGCTGCCTAATGCCCACACATCGCAATAGCAGAAAAGGAAGCCACGGAGCAACGCCATGTCCGTAACCTTGCCGTCGGGTGAAATCCAACGCTGCACGACCTCGTGGCAGTAGAAACGCATCGGTTCGCCTTTCCTGCTCTCGCATCTGACCTGCGCCACGCGGATTACCTGATACCCTTTGCAGGTGGTTATCACGCTGAAATTCTGCGTTTCCTTGTAGATGCGTCTGCGTGTGTCCTGCACTTTGAGTTCGGCATGGCATTTGGGGCAGGTGCAGCCTTCAAGGGTGTCGCATAGTCCGCTGTCGCTGTGCCACTCGTGACCGCAGTCGGAACAGGTGATGTTCCCTTTCTTGGTGCGGTAGCCGATATGCTCAACGCAGTGGCGGTATGCCCAATCTATTTGTGTCGCTGATATGGGGCGAAGGTTGGCGGAAAGTCTTGCCACCTCTTTCTGTATCTTGGTCTTCGGTTTCATAAGCCTAAATCAAATAATGAGGGTTGGGGTTGGTTTTCTTTTCTCGCTGACGGTCTGTGGCGGTTCTGCAACTTGCGGAGTTCCTCCTCTTGGTATTTGCGGACAGCGTTCTGACGTGCCTCCGCCTTTTCCTCTGCCGTGAGTTTCACAACGTGGTTCACAACCACTTGGCAGTCCATCGGTTTGCCCACCTCTATCTCGTTTTCCTCATAGTAGTGGATGGCTTGCCCGAATATCTCTCCGTCCGTGAAACCGTTGCAACCGCTTTTCTGCACATAGTTCAGAATGTGGGTCACGCACTCGTCCATGTTCTTGGCAGGGTTGCGGTACTTCTTTGCAAATAGCGCATCTTCCTCCGCACGCTGTTCCAAGTACATATATATCGTTCTCTTGAAATGGTCTGTTCCTTTCATATCGCTGTCATTTTTAGATTATCTGTTTCAGTATCTCTCTCCAATAGGTCGGCTCTACCTCGCTGAGAAGGAAGTCCATGAAATCCCTCCGTGCGTCCTTGTTCAGTTCGTGGTACAATCTTCGGAAAGTTTCAAAATTGCCGTTGATGTACGTTTCCACCATATACACGAAGATGTTGTCCACCTCGTAATATCTGCACTGCTGCGCTGCCGTCTTGCTGTTTCTTTTTGCCATGTCGGTAAGGGTTAAAGGGTGAATAACCAAAGGATGAAGCCAAAGAAGGCAATGGTGGAAAGGATAGCCACGATTACACCTATCGCCACTCGGAACACTCCGTTTACAATCTCTCTG
Source organism: Phocaeicola sp. RTP21198st1_B8_RTP21198_201120 (assembly GCF_040929485.1). Classification (NCBI taxonomy): domain Bacteria; kingdom Pseudomonadati; phylum Bacteroidota; class Bacteroidia; order Bacteroidales; family Bacteroidaceae; genus Phocaeicola; species Phocaeicola sp. RTP21198st1_B8_RTP21198_201120. The sequence continues at coordinate 9,157 of NZ_JBCOCI010000075.1, forward strand.
ATGATGCCCCAAAGGATGCCGAACACCCCGAAGGCGGTGCGCATCATCAAGCCGCATATCGCCAACCCGATGTGTTGCGCCATTTGTCTGAAATTTGCCGTTGCCGTCATATCTTCGCTGTTTTTGATTTTTTTGTTTTTAATGCGGATTCAAGAGCTGAGGGAGTTGAGTTTCAAACTATCTTATCTGCCTCTCGTTTATCCGACATTTTTTTTATGCGTCTTTCTGTCGCATCGGTCGTTTTCGTTTCGGGTGCTTGAAAAGGTAGGGATTAGGGAATGCAAGGTTTTTCGGTCAAAATACTACCCGCAGGGCTGGAGATTTTTACCGAAAACAGGAGGCTTGACCTTGCTTTCCCGTCCAATCCCGGAATTACCTTTGCGCCCAGAACGAAAATGACTGACTGATGCGGCTCACTGAAAGGCGCAAAATGGAGGTAAACGAAAACAGAGGCAGATTGGGTAGAAAAAAACTTCAGGGGAAAATCCGTAAAAAAAAGAATCACCAAAAGGAAAAAGACATCACCGGAAGCGTGAAAAGGGCAAACCACAACAAAGGAAGTATGATTGTTTCCGATCCGACGGAACTTGTTCAGCCGGGTGGCAACAATCATTCTTCCCGGTTTGTCCGGCTGTGTGTGGGCGCCTGTTTCATTCATGGGGCAGGCTGACACACTCTGCATTCACTTTCCGCTTCCGGCAAAAGAGACAGCGAAAAAAGAAAAATCATTTGAAAACCCGTAAAAGCACCTCTTGGCATAGGCGCAAAAGAAAGGGGCATTGCTTCATCTGTCTAAACATCGTTTAGGCGTGAGGCAATGCCCTTTTCTCCAGCTATGCGGTAGTCGGCACACGTTTGTTCCAAACTCGTTTTGGGCAATGGTGTGCCGACGGACAATACCGCTTTTACGGAAAATTCTTATGAATGAGGGGATAAAAAACGGGAGTTTATATCAAAATCTCGAATTAAATAGCTACTTTTGCATACGAAGAGTTCTTTGAAGGTTACGCAACGCGCAGAAGGATAATGCAGTAGATAACTAACTAAATCGTAACCTATTACTATCAAGAGCAATTAACCTACGCTCATTTCCAATAAATTACACTCTTTTCGTAACTTCTCGCTGCAAAGCTGAACTTTTGTTCCGTGGAGATGATGATGCGGTGACCGCCTTCTGCTAATGCCTTTGCCAGATTACGTGAACCTTTGCGGATGTCTTTCACAGTACCGGCTACTTCTTCCATTCCCTTTATTTCATCGGCAATGTTCCGGTCGAGCACAATACGGTCGGTAATCATAATAACCGAATCGAATACCGGGGTGTTGTCTACATTCTGAAGGTTTGCCAGTTGGAAGGCCAGCCATGACATGCTCTTTGTTTTGCCTGAACCTGCTGAGTGCTGCACGAGATAGGTTTGCCCTACACCTTTCTCGCGCACGTCGCTAATGATGTTGCGTACGCAACGCAACTGGTGATAACGGGGGAATATATAGAACGGTTCACCCTTCTTAGGTGTAATGTGTTTAATGAAATGCTGAATGAGATTTAGTAAAGAATCAGCTTGCAGCACCTCTTTCCACATATAGCAGGTCGGATAATCTCCTTCTACTTGTGGATTCACCGTTTCCTTGTTGAATGGGAGGAAGCGTGTATTATCGCCGGCCAACTGGGTGGTCATCATCACCCGGTTGTTATCCATGGCGAAATGGACCAGGCAGGTGCGAAGCATACGGTTCTGCGGGTGGCGGTTGGTCTGATATTGGTGCATGGCGTTTACCACAGTCTGACCGGTAGCTTCGTTCTTCAGTTCCAGAGTAATGATAGGCAGACCGTTTAACAGAATGCAGAGGTCGAGTTCGTTATCCTTATCGAAGCCCTGCGTGCTGTACTTCATCTGGCGAACCACGCTGAAGATATTTTTCTTGTAGAGGTGGTCAGCATCATCATCATCAAGGGTCATCTTCGGTTTGAAAGCTGCCAACCGGATGCGTCGGCCTTGCAGCATGAAGCCATTCTTCAACAGTGACAGCAAACTTTCACCACGATTAATTTTCGTGTTGATAGTTTCAATCACAATGTTGAGCGCATCTTGTTCGTCTGCGAAACTTTGAGTGATAAGTTTCTGCCACATAGGTTGCTCGCGCAAAAATTGTAAAAGCATATCTGAGTCCACCAACTTTTGAATATTGAAATCCTTTGGTGTGCGTTGATTGTACATCTTGCTTCCTGCAAGGTATTCTGCTATGTGTTTCTCAAAGAGAGTTTCGTTTAGTAGTTCAAACATATCGGTTCATATTTTTCGTTTTATGATTGCAAAGCTCGTATATAACCGTGCAGTGTTTCTGCACAATTTACTCTTCTATTGCATTTTCTATGTCTTCAATACTTGGCAGTTTCTCTGCCAGTGTCTTTTTCAGTACTTCATCAAGTTCATAGGTTGCTATTCCCAACGGTCGGTCGATGCCTTCAAAAGCCCATTTAACCACCGTCTCGTTTTTCGACTTGCATACCAGCAGTCCTATACTGGGGTTGTCATTATCATCTTTCAAAAGATGGTCTGCCGCCGACACATAGAAGTTGAGTTTACCGGCAAATTCAGGCTCAAATTCCACGACTTTTAGTTCAAGCACGACATAGCATTTCAGCTTTGTATGATAGAATACCATATCCGGAAAGTAGCTGGTTCCACCAGGCATGCGAAGTTCCATCTGACTTCCAACGTATGCAAAACCTGTACCTAATTCCAGCAGAAAACGACGGATATTGTGTTCTAAGGCTTCTTCAAGCATGTGTTCATTGTATGGTTTTCGCAATGTGAGGAAATCGAAGTTATAAGGGTCTTTCAATATTTCTTGTGCCAGTTCATCTTGTGGTTGTGGCAACTTATCGTTGAAATTGGTCTGCGCTTTTCCTCGTTTTTCATAAAGACTTGCTTTCTGCATATTCATCAGCGTGGCGCGACTCCAGTTGCCGGCAATCACTTCGTTTATATAGAATAATGCTTCGTTCACAGTCTTACTCTTTGCCATGATTTCAATGTGATGTCCCCAGGGCACAAGAGCGAATTTTTGTGGCATGGATAATTCGCCAACAAGTTGTTGGCAAATTGACTCATCATCGCTTGTATAGAATCTGAACCACTGTGCCGCATACCGCAAGTTGGTGTATGATAATCCTTTCATACCAGGAAACTCATCTCGCAAATCAAAGCTGAGCTGTTGCAAAACACCACTTCCCCATGCTTGTTCCGCTTTCATCTTTACAATGTCACGACCTAAGCTCCAATAGAACTCCAGCAGCGTGCTGTTTACTTTGATGGCGGCTTTTATCTGACTGTTTCGCAAACGAGATTTGATATCGGCAAACCATTGCTTATATTCTGCGGTTATAGCAAATTTATCTCGCTTTACGAAATGAGGTTCTTCTTCTTTATTATTGCTTGCTTTCATGGTCTTATGCTTTATGTGTCAGCTTACTTTTATCTTGCCTGTCACTACGTTGGTAATGAGGCTTTGTTTCAGTTCTTGAAGATAAGCAATTTTTTTCTTTTGGGTAGCGATAATGTGGTCAATCTTTGAACATTTTGTATCTAAGTATGTGCTAATCTCTTTCTGTTCGGACATAGGAGGTAAGAGAATATTTACTTGTGACATGATTCCTTGAGTTATACTATAGACTTTTATACCACTTACTCTACAACGAATTTGTGAACGCCATACATTTGACCTAAATAAATAAGCTAAGTATTTGCAATCTCTTTCTCTTGTTTTATATATAATGGTATGATAACCAGCATAAATAGGATTAGTTGTATCATTATAAACACAATTTCCACATCCTTCTAAATCTTCTGAAGTATCTGCAAAAATAAAATCTCCTTGTTTTACCAAAGCGGAATCTCCATTTTTAGCAAGTTCCCTTGGGATAAATCTTATTCCTTCTTCAAAAAATCGTACACTCTTATTTTCTTTTGAGTGGATTTGACCATAGCTCATTACAGGAACACCAGTTGCTGTTAAGTCTGCTTTTGAAAATGTAAGTCCTTTGCATAATTTGCCATAATATTTAAAAGGCATAATTTTCCAATGTTCCGGGATTTCGCCAATCCATTTCATTCCACTATCTTTTAGTGGTGCATTGGGATTCAGTCCTCGTATCACGGCACGAGTGATAAGTGATTGTTTAAGTTCATCAAGGTATTCTATTTTCTTTTCTGCCTTAGCAATCATCTTGTCAATCTTCTCGGTCTTGACATCAAGGTAGGAGGCAATGGATTGCTGTTCGGATAACGGAGGAACAGGGACTTTTAATTTTCTGATTATATCTTGGCTTATATTAGGTTGTCCACCTCCAAATGATGATAATAGTAATTCTTCTTTAGCTATGATAAATGAATAAAAAGTATACTTTGGGCATATTCTTTTAGATGGTACAATTATACAACAGGCTTGATTGGTTGCTGTCTCTATATCAAGTAAACCAACTTTACCAATTGTTGCTCCATACATTGCAATCACAACAGAATGAATAGGATAGAACTTCATTTTGCATTCATCTACAGCTTTTGGGGTTATTTTCTTACTTGTTTCAGTTATCAATCCATTATTTAAATCACCTGTTTGAAGCCAGTTAAGACCTTTTTCTGAATAATAGTCTTCACGCGAGGATAATGGCGTTGTACCACTTCCTATTATTGGATGTACACGTGATATCTTTATCGCCTCCCAATGATTGGGTATTTCTCCAATCCATTTCACCCCACTATCTTTATAAGCATCATATTTCTTCATCATCCCTCTTTTTAATCATTCAACAATGAAGATAATTCCTGTTCTTCATCTTCTTCAAGTGCCCGAATATCCGCAAGGATATCCTCTACTGAGCGTAGCGGCTGATATTCATAAAACAGTTTTGAAATAGGGAACTCGCAACCTATCTTATCTTTCTCTCTATCCATCCATGCGTCAGGAGCAAAGCGAAGGACTTCGTTTTGAAAATACTCTTGAATATCCGTCTTGAATGGAATCGATTCATAGTCACGCAAATTAGTGTCAGCGACCAAGTCGCTGTTATCATCAAGTGGTATGACATGAACCTCGGGGGCAGTTTCAGACACTTCACCAAAGAAGGTGCGACAATCTTTGATAAGTTTTGCGGTAGTCTTTATCTTTTTTGACTCCAAGTAAGCAAAGAACTCAGCATCAGTGCGCTCTGTATCAATATCGTCCAATGCAACGATGTTTGCCAAAGCTTCGCTCTGTTTCTTTTCATCGAGCGCAGCATATTTTGTCTTCACATCCTTGTATATAAGACGGAGAGGACGTTCAACGGTAATATAAGTATAGAAGAAATCGTCCTTATCCATAAGTTTTGCATTGTCGCAAGTCTCAAAAGCATGGTAGATACGACCTATTTCACTTCGACCGTAATCGCTGACCAAGACATTTTTCATACCGAGGTTCTTGCGCATAGGCTGTACGTACTCGTCTTTAGCTGCATTTATCAGTAGCACTTTATTCTTGTGGCTTTCGGGTTTCTTGTTATCAAATATCCAAAGGTAGGTAGCGATACCTGTGCCATAGAACAAACCACCGGGCAAAGCAATGATAGCGTCAAGTAAATCATTGTCAAGCATGTGCTTGCGAATATTGCTCCAGCCGGAACCTGCACCACCGTTAAACAATGGTGAGCCATTAGAGAGAATGCCTACACGACTGCCTTTGGGGTCCATCTTATGGAGCATGTGCAAGGTGAATAGTAACTGACCATCGCTTTTGTCGGGCAGTCCCGGAGCAAAGCGGCTGTTTTTATCTTCCGCTTCGGCAGAAACGGAGTCGTATTCACGTTTCCAGTCCACACCGTACGGAGGGTTCGCCAGCATAAAGTTGAATTTTTGGTCGCGGAACTCATCGACAAGAAGCGTGTCACCTACAGCGATACCCTTTGCTTCGTCCCCCTTCATGATAATATCACTCTTGCAGAGTGCGTATGTTTTGTCGTTTAATTCCTGACCAAACAGGTTGACAGTTACATCCACTCTACGCTCCTTTGCTGTTTCCTCTATGGTGTCCTTGGTCAATGTCAGGATGCCGCCTGTACCACAGCAGGGGTCATACACAGAGATTATCTTCCCATCTTGGTAAATCTTATCTTCTTGGCCGAGCAAGGTAATCTCCGTCATCAAGCGGACGATGTCACGAGGAGTATAGAACTGACCGGCACCGATACCTACAGATTCTTTTGCGTAACGAATGACAATTTCGAAAACAGTACCCATCATGTGGTTGTCTACTTTGTCGGGACTGAGGTCGATGTTCAGTACAAAAGCTTTAGTCACTTGGAGCAGCAGGTTCTTGCGGGCAAGGTTTGAGAAGATGTCGCTCAGGCTTGCGTTTTCACCTTTACCGGTGAAGTTTTTCAGAATCTCACGGATGTTTGGACTGAAACCTTCAAGGTAGGTCTTAAAGTTGTTCGTCAAGTCGGCAGGAACTGTTATCAACTTAGAGAGTGACAGACCACTCGTGTTGTAGAATTTGTAGCCGGCAGCATCCATGAGCATCGGCATCATATTGTCGATATCCTCTTGTGAGGTCTGACCAAGTTCTTCAAGCTGCTTCATGTTAGTTGCCACAAGGGCCTCTGAACCTACAAGTACGCAGTCCAGACGGCGGAGGAGAGTGAACGGAAGGATTACATCCTCCACGTCCTTATTGTCATATACATTGCGAAGGAGCTCCTTCACGTTCCATATCATCTGACCTAATTCTTCTGCTGTCATATTGGATTTTTCATTGTTCGTTTCTAGTCATATTGTGTATAGTCTTTTACTCAAATACAAAAATAGTGGATTATTCTCAAATTCTTTTCTCGTTGACTAAAAATCTATTTCCGTTTACCAATGTCTTTTTCCAAGTTGCTTCTTGGGCATAGCTAAGACTTTTTATACGGATGACTAATTCTTTTTATACAGCATACTAAGACGCCCCATTGCAATAGGATATACGTCCTGCTGTCGTAGGATGTAGTAAACATTTGTATAAAAAGCCTTAATAATACGGAAGAAAGGCTTTATATCTGTGATGAAGTTTTAGGGGATCAGCAACGAACTGTCTCCATAGCTCAGGAACCTGAAATCATGTTCCAAAGCATAGTCATAAATCTTTCGCCAGTTTCCTCTCACAAAGGCAGAAACCAATAGCAGTAATGTACTTTGTGGTTGATGGAAATTGGTGACCATTTTCCGGACTATTTTGTATTGATATCCCGGTGCGATGATAATTTGAGTACTGCTATGCAACGCTTCCATTTCGTGGCGGTGCAGATAATCCAGAATTTGTTGCAGGGCTTCCACTGGAGTCAGTTCATTCTTATCTTCATAGGGCATCCATTGCTGTACGTGCAATTCGTTTTGGGCGGCATCAGGGTTATGGTGGATAAGGACCCCGATATAATAAAGACTTTCCAGGGTGCGTACAGAAGTGGTTCCTACCGCAATGGCTTTTCCATTATGGGCGATTAGTTTTTCAATGGTATGCTTGCTTACAGAAATGTATTCCGTATGCATCTCATGTCCCTCTATCTCTTCACTTTTTACGGGCTTGAAAGTACCTGCGCCTACGTGTAAAGTCAGTTCCTCACGGTCAATTCCCCGTTCGTCCAGCGCTGCCAGTACTCTTTCCGTAAAATGAAGCCCTGCGGTAGGAGCGGCAACGGAACCTTTTATCTTTGAATAAACCGTCTGATAAGTTTCCTTGTCACTTTCTTGTGTTTCACGGTTCAGGTAGGGAGGGATGGGCAGTTCACCTATTACTTCCAACAGGTCGGCAAATGTGATTGAATCATCATCCCATGAGAAATCAATCCAATGACTGGTTCCCCTACACTCTCCACGGGTGGCGGACAGGACAATTTGCTTTCCTTTCACATCCACCACGCGGCTTAACGTACCTTTTTTCCATTTTTTCAGATTACCTATCATGCATAGCCAGCTGCACCGGCGTGTTTGTTGAAAACTTAGCACATAGTCATTGGGCTGGATAGGTTCCAGACAGAAGACCTCTATCAATGCCCCTGTTTCTTTACGGAAATGCAGACGCGCTTGAATTACTTTGGTATTATTGAATATCATCAATTCTCCGGATTCCAAATATTGCGGCAAAGAAGTAAAGACATCTTCGTTCACCTCACCGTGGCGGTAAACTAACAGTTTGGACTGGTCGCGTGTGGCGAGGGGGAATTTGGCGATCCGTTCATCGGGTAGCGGGTAGTTGAACTCACTTATTTTGATATGTTTGGTATCTTCCATCTGAATCTATTTCTTTTTCTGCGCAAAAGTACCGATATTTGCGCTAACTAAAAAAGAAAAGAGTATGAAAATAGGAGATAAAGTCCGTTTCCTTAGTGAGGTAGGGGGCGGTGTTGTGACAGGATTTCAAGGAAAAGACATGGTCTTGGTAGAAGATGCCGATGGTTTTGATATTCCGATGCCCATAAAAGAGTGTGTGGTTATAGACACGGATGATTATAACATGAAGCGTAAACCCGTAGCTCCGGCTCCTAAACAGGAGGTTGTCAGTGCAAAGGCAAAAGGAGCGTCAGTCAAGGTACGTCAGGATGAAGAGGAGGATGAACGTCCCATTACTTATCGTCCGGCTGAGCGAAAAGGGGGGGATATCTTGAATGTGATGCTTGCTTTTGTACCACAAGATCTCAAGGCTATTTCAGCAACGGCATTTGACTCGTATCTTATTAACGACAGCAATTTCACATTGTACTTTACTTATCTTACTGCCGAAGGAAGTAACTGGCGGGTACGTAGCCATGGCACGGTGGAACCGAATACTAAATTCTATATAGAGGAATTCGAGAAAAGCGCTTTAAATGAATTGGAAAGGGTGGCGGTGCAGTTCATCGCTTTCAAGGATAACAAAAGCTTTTTGTTCAAGCCTGCCGTATCGGTAGAACTACGTATAGATACAGTGAAGTTTTATAAACTGCATACTTTCCGTGAGAGTATTTTCTTTGAAGAACCGTCACTTATTTATGATATTGTGAGAGATGATGTTCCGGTGAAACAGGTTTTTGTTTCAGCGGAGGATATAAAGGATGCATTGCTACAGAAAAAAGAACCGGAACCGCAAATGGCAAAACAACCACAACCCAAGAAAGTGAAGAGTGAAATTGTAGAGATTGATCTCCATGCTCACGAGTTGCTGGATACGACTGCCGGTATGAGCAATAGTGAGATATTGAATTATCAATTGGATGTTTTCCGCAAGACATTGGAAGAATACAAGAACAAGAAGGGACAGAAAATTGTCTTTATTCATGGTAAGGGAGATGGTGTGCTACGCAAATCTATCTTGCAGGAGTTGAAATATAAATATAAAAACTATGAAAGTCAGGATGCTTCGTTCCGTGAATATGGTTTCGGGGCTACGATGGTGATTATTCACTAAAAGTCTTTCATTCATACAGATTGTAATATGACAACATTGAAAGAATTTTTGAAGACGGATCGTTTCGCTACCTGTACGGGAGTGGAACTTCTTGAAATAAAGCCGGGTTATGCCCGTGCGCGTATGGAAGTGACTGATCGTCATCTGAACGGAGGAGGGGTATGCCAAGGGGGAGCTTTGTTTACATTGGCAGATTTGGCTTTTGCCGCTGTGGCGAACAGCCGTAAGAAGCTTACACTTTCCGTGAATGCCAATATCACTTTTCTCCGTCCCGCCAAACTGGGTTACGTGTATGCCGATGCTACTGAGGTGTTCAATCATCATCGCATTCCTTTTGTCGAGGTGAAGATAACAGATGAACAAGGAGAACTGATAGCTATATTTACTTCATCAGGCTATCGTAAAGAATCAGATTTGCCGGTAGATACGTTAGAGTGATTCACGAGAATAAAAAAGCCTGTTACCGTTTTTCGGCAGCAGGCTTTTTAATGGTTATCGGTGAAGATAATGTTTCGTTATCCTATCCTTCTTTTACTTTAGCTTTTCCTATTCTTCCCGGTTCTACAAACAGATATTTGTAGCCTACACGAATACTTGCCAGATGCAGTGTTTTTAAATGTGCGCGGCGTACTAGCAGAGCGGTCATTTCATGAATACGCCCGTCAACATAGCCTATCATCTCACTTTCTGTTGTGTTTTCAGAGCCGTAAGTACCTGCTCCTTGAACAATCATAAAAGGTGATTCGGTGCCTGCTTTATCCATACCGATAGCAATAGCCACATAAATCCACATAGGACCATGAGCAACTACTTTACGTGCTGTGGCTGTGCGGCTTTCGCCTTTTGTCAGTGTCTTGTGGCAACAGCCTTCTATGGATTTGATTTTCTTTCCCAAATCATATACGGTTACTTTGTCATCGGCGGCATCCAAAGGTTGCTCGAATAAAATTGTGTCTTTTTTGTCCGGATAGCTGATGTGATAACATTCATATTCCGGTTGCATTCCTCTAGGTTCATCATCGCCCACGGAACCTGCTACAAGTTTAACTTCAAGAAAAGAGCCGTTCAGGGCGGTTTCATATACCGCATCCGTCAAAGCGGCGTTACTGGTTAATTCTAATTCTTTCATAAGTCAAGGTTTTTAATAAGTTTCTCTCATAACATTAGGTGGAACGAAAAGTTCGAAATAGTTTGATAAGGAACAAAAACGGGTGTTAATAGATGAAATAAGGAGATTGGTCGATAACTCTTGTCTCAATGATAATAAAGCTTTAATTTTACTTGTGGAAAAAGAAAAAGTTTGAGAATCAAGATTGAGTAGAAGAAAGGTGGACGGATTATTAGTTTGTCTGGATAGAGGGATCGATATGGTTGTAGGAAGGATATGAAGAAGCAGTTTTATAAATACGTTAATAATAAGTTTGTTAGTAAATAAGGTCGGATGAGGCTTTGTTTATAAGGAAAACGCTCGTTGTGAAACGGGCGTTTTTGATTTTGTATCAGTATGTGTTTAAAAGTAAATCCTACAAAAAACGTTCTATTCGGTGAAGAATAGAACGTCTTTTTATAGAATGGAATGAAGTTTACAAACGATAGTCGGCTAAATCATCTGCTTTTATTTTACGGATGAAATTGAAATGTTTTTCTATTTCAGCTTCTGCATAGTTTACATATACATGGGCTGACTTGGCGAACAATTCAGGTGCTTTTGTCGCATCTTGGATAAGAAGATGTGACATGATGCATACGGCAGCCATTTCATAAAGACGGCGTGCAACGAAATCAAGCAACTCTTGATTCTGGGCCTCTTTTACTGCATTAGTGCATGCGTCAAATTTGTTGGCCATTTCTTTCACACGGTCCATCAGCGGTTGCATTTCTTCACTGCAAGGAATAGCCTCGTAATTACGCAAGGTTGCGATATAAGAACCGTTGGTTACATAACGGATAGCGGCTACAGTCTGCAACTGGGTCGTTCCTTCGTAAATGCTGGTGATGCGTGCGTCGCGATAGATGCGCTGGCAAGCATATTCCATCATGAAACCTGAACCACCGTGAATCTGGATACAATCGTATGCATTTTGGTTGGCATATTCAGAGTTCATACCCTTGGAAAGCGGAGTAAAACTGTCTGCTAGCTTGGCGTAGACTTTTTGTTCCTGACGTTCTTCAGGAGTCAGTTTGCGTTCGCGGGCAATATCATCCAATGCTTTGTAAATATCCACATAGCGTGAAGTCTGGTAAAGCAATGCACGGCCTGCATCCAGTTTGGCTTTCATGATAGACAGCATGTCATATACTGCTGGGAAATCGATGATGGCTTTTCCGAACTGCTTACGTTCTTTGGCGTATGCCAGTCCTTCGTTGTAAGCGGCTTGTGACAAACCTACTGACTGGGCGGCGATACCCAGACGCGCACCATTCATCAAGGCCATTACGTATTTAATCAAACCGAGCTTACGGTCACCGCAAAGTTCGGCTTTCGCGTTCTTGTAAACCAGTTCGCAGGTAGGAGAGCCGTGGATACCTAATTTATTTTCGATGCGGCGTACATCTACACCTCCTTCGTTTTTGTCATAGATGAACATAGACAAACCACGTCCGTCTTTGGTTCCTTCTTCGCTACGTGCCAATACCAGGTGAAGATTAGCGTCACCGTTAGTGATGAAACGTTTCACACCGTTCAGACGCCAGCAGTTGTTGGCTTCATCGAAAGTAGCTTTCAGCATTACTGACTGAAGGTCGGAACCGGCATCGGGTTCGGTCAAGTCCATAGACATGGTTTCACCCGCACAAATACGGGGAATGAAACGGCTGTGCTGGTCTTCGTTACCGAACTCATACAGCGTTTCGATACAGTCTTGCAAAGACCAGATGTTTCCGAATCCCGCATCGGCAGCGGCAACAATTTCCGCGCACATGGTGTACGGGGTGATGGGGAAGTTCAAGCCACCGAAACGACGAGGCATGGTCATACCGTTCAGTCCGGCTTTTACCATAGCGTCGAGGTTCTGCTTGGTTCCTGAAGCATATTCCACACGTCCGTTTCCACAGTGAGGACCTTCTTCGTCTACCCCTTCGGCATTGGGAGCGATAGTTTCACCTGTAATCTCACCTGTGATCTCCAGAATCTTATCGTAAGAGTCCATTGCATCGGCATAATCCTGCGGTGCATAATCGAACTCGTCTTTATCTCTATAGTCGCGCTCTTTCAGTTGGCAGATGCGCTCCATCATCGGATTGTTCAAGTGATACTTGAGTTCCGGTATATCGGTATAAAAGTTTGCCATTACTTACTGTTCTTTTTATAATACTTAATCAATTTCGGAACGACTTCTTCCACAGTGCCGTTAATCACATAGTCGGCAATGGTGTTGATCGGAGCGTTCGGGTCACTGTTTACAGAGATGATGATACCTGCATCCTGCATACCTGCGATGTGCTGGATTTGTCCGGAGATACCGCAAGCGATATACAGTTTGGGACGGACGGTTACACCCGTCTGACCAATCTGGCGGTCATGGTCTGCATAACCTGCATCGACAGCTGCACGGCTGGCACCCACTTCGGCGTGAAGTTCTTTGGCCAGTTCGAACAATTTGTCAAAACCTTCTTTAGATCCCATTCCGTAACCTCCGGCAATCACGATAGGTGCGCCTTTCAGGTTATGTTTGGCTTTTTCTACATGGCGGTCGATGACTTTTACTACATAGTCTGTTTCAGGAACAAACTTGGCAACGTCGTGGTTCACCACTTCTCCCTGGTAGCTTTCATCCAGAATCTCTTTCTTCATCACGCCTTCGCGAACGGTCGCCATCTGCGGACGGTGCTCGGGGTTGACAATGGTTGCAACGATGTTACCACCGAAGGCGGGACGAATCTGATACAACAGATTTTCGTAAGTGATGCCATTTTTCTTGTCTTCGTGGGTACCGATTTCCAACTGGGTACAGTCGGCAGTCAGTCCGCTAGTCAATGCGGAAGATACACGTGGTCCCAGATCGCGGCCGATAACGGTAGCGCCCATCAGACAGATTTGCGGTTTTTCTTCTTTAAACAGATTCACCAAGATAGAAGTGTGGGGCAGTGAAGTATAAGGGAACAGACCCGGAGCATCGAATACATGAAGTTTGTCTACTCCGTAGGGCAATACTTGTTTTTCAATTCCTGCAAGGCCGGTTCCGGCAGCGATTGCCTCAAGCTGGCAGCCTAACTGATTAGCTAATTTACGGCCTTTGGTTAAAAGTTCGAGACTCACATCGGCCACTGTTGTGCCTTCAATCTCGCAATATACAAATACATTATTCATAATCGTTATCCTATTGTATGGTTAGCTAACAGTTCGACAATCAATCCTTCCACATCCTGGTCGCTTCCTGTCATGGTCTTGCTTTCTTTTGCCTGGAAGACGATGTTTTCAATCTTCTTCACTTTGGTGGGAGAGCCTGACAGACCGCACTGCTTGGTGTCTCCTTCTACATCGGCCACACTCCATTCAGTGATATTCAGGTAAGGGAATTTTTCATATAGTTCAGCGTAAGGCAGTTCAGAACCGTCTTTAGTGATGGCTGCTTTTTCCTGTGCGCCGAGAGCACGTTTGTATTTCTGTAACAATTTGGCATTGCGCGGACGGCAGGGAGCTGCACTTCCGTTCACTGTCAGTACAATAGGCAGAGGACCTTCCACTGTTTCTACCCCGCCGTCAATATGGCGTTTTACAGTGATGCGGCGGGCAGTTTCGTCCACATTCAGAATTTCTTCCGTATAAGTAATCTGGCTTAACCCCAGTTTTTCCGCTACCTGCGGACCTACCTGTGCGGTATCACCGTCGATAGCCTGACGGCCACCGATAATCAGATCACATTCGCCTATTTTGCGGATAGCCGTAGCGATGGCGTATGAAGTGGCCAACGTGTCAGCACCGGCAAAAGCACGGTCGGTCAATAAATATCCATTGTCTGCTCCTCTGTATAAACCTTCACGAATAATTTCGGCAGCGCGTCCGGGGCCCATGGTCAGGATAGTTACCGTAGAGCCGGGATGTGTGTCTTTCAGTCTGAGTGCCTGTTCCAAGGCGTTCAGGTCTTCCGGATTGAAGATAGCCGGAAGTGCCGCACGGTTGATAGTACCGTCAGCGTTCATGGCATCTTTCCCCACATTGCGTGTGTCGGGAACTTGTTTTGCCAGTACTACAATTTTTAAACTCATATACTTTAATATATTTGGTATTAGTAATATTCCGACGGCAAATTTACTTAAACAATTTGAGCGACAAAAGGATATGGGGAGAAAATATGCACAAAAAGGTGAGGTTTGAGCATGAATCGAGGAGGATACAAATG
>NZ_JBCOCI010000076.1:0-6352 GCF_040929485.1 Phocaeicola sp. RTP21198st1_B8_RTP21198_201120
TCTGCAAATTCAGTAATGAGAGGACGTGTAAACGCAATAAGGACGTTCAAGGGCTTAGTTGCGGATTTGAGGTTTATCATAAATAAGGCTTAATACACTGACAGCACCCGGATAAGTATGAAGTAACCTTTCCATGTCTTCTGCAGAAGCAAAAGAAAGATGTGGGCTGCCGATTTGCCTTGCAACATTTTTTGCCGATAGCTTCTTATCGGCAGGAAGCATTAACATAAAATATTCTTGCCTTTTGTTGCATAAGAACAGATTTTTGCATGAAGTACTGCCTAGTTTATATGCTATTTCACTTCCTTCTTTCATCGTTATTATAGGAGAATGTTCCAGCTTTTCATAACCGATGCCTAAACGGCTCAATAATTCAAAAATGGTATTCTGTACATAACCTTTATCCATAACTATGTTCTTTATATCTCTATCCATGCTATATTCTTGGATATATCTACAAATATAACAAAAAACAGAGAACAGGAAATGCTGTTTCTCTGTTTTTTGTTTTTCGGCAAGGCTTTTCCTTATTTAAAGATTAGCCTTTTATCTTCTTCTGCAAATAACACAGCAGTATTTACCAGTGCCAGATGAGAATAAGCTTGTGGGAAATTACCCAATTGTTCTTTTGTTTCGAAATCAATATCTTCACTGAACAGACCCAAATGGTTTGAATATTGCAAAATTTCATCGAACAGACAGCGTGCTTCGTCTTTTTCCCCGATGACATAAAGTGCACGGATCAGCCAGAAAGTACAGATGGTAAAGGCCGAAGAAGGACAGCCAAAATCATCATGAGTATTATAACGGTACATCAACCCTTTGTGTAACAGGGATTTCTTGACGGCTTTCACTGTTTTATGATAACGAATATCATCAGCATCTATAAATCCATAAGGTTCCATTAACAGTAAAGAAGAATCCAAATCCAGATTGCCGTATGCTTGTGAAAAACTTTGTATTTCTTCCTTCCAGCCGTTTCTCATAACATCAGCTTTAATTGCATCAGCTTCTTCTTCCCAACGTCGGCTATTCTCATATTTATTCAGAATACGAGCTATGCGGGCTCCTCTGTCCAAAGCAACCCAACACATCACTTTGGACGAAACGAAATGCTGTCCTTCACCCCGTATCTCCCAAATTCCTTTATCAGGCTTTCTCCAATCTTCCACCACAGTCATCATAATGCTTTTCACCATTTCCCACATATCTTCTATTTCATCCAATGTACCTGGCATCAACCGGTAATATTGGTAAATCAAATCCATCAAATAGCCGAACGAATCATTCTGCCTTTGATGATAAGCATCATTGCCGATACGCACCGGTTTGGAGTTTTTATATCCTGAAAGATGGTCGAGTATAACTTCAGTCAATTTCCTTTCCCCACGAATGCCATACATTATTTGATAAGTGTCATGCTCGGCAACAAAAGTAGATTGTATGAATTTCATGAATTTGCGGGCTGCATCGGCATGACCTATTTTGAAAAGGGTCTCTATGGACATGGAGGCATCTCGCAACCAACAAAAACGGTAATCCCAATTGCGTACTTCTCCCACAGCTTCGGGCAGGCTGGTAGTAAGAGAGGCTAATACCGCGCCATTATAAAAGGACATCATCTTCAGGGTGAGTAAGCTACGCTCTATTATATCGTTGTAAATAGTGAACTTTCTTGTACGATCCGTCCAGTTCAACCAATAAACCAACGTGCGGCAATACTCCAGTTTCTCACGCTCTATATCAACAGGAATCACCTTTTCATTGTATGAAAGAAGAAAAAATTCATCTTTCTCTAATATAAATTCCTGATGGTTTACAATACCTTGCAACGGCAAAGAGGAATACAGATATTGTCTGTCCTTGTTGTTAGAAGAAGAATAGGTTTCAATATACCGGGAAGTTACATTAAAAAACGCTTTTCCACGAGCATAATCGGGAGCCGGATGGTAATTGACTTTAATGCGAGGACGACCTTTAATCCAGCGGATATAACGATAGACCTCAGCTGGACGATAATATTCCTTATTATCATATAACTCATAACAAGGCATAAAGTCGACTACCGCAAATTCGTCTTGTTCTGACACAAAAGTAGTGGAAAGAATATTGGTATGGGGAACATACGATTGGATGGTGTGATAGTCTTCTGAAACTTCAAAACCAAAAGTCCCGCCTTTTTCACGATCTAGAAGAGCTGCAAAAATAGAAGGTGAATCAAAATTTGGAAAACATAGCCATTCAATACTTCCTTTTTCGGAAATCAGTGCGGCTGTGCAGCAATTACCGATTACACCGTAATTCAAATTATCCATGGTTATTTTTTTTGTAATGTTAGTGGTTTATTATCCGTTTAAAAAAATCTATAGCCGATGATAACTGCCCTTTCAAACCACTTTTCAAGGCTGCTTTCACCATGCCTTCATCTGTCAGCCGTTGTAAAAACGGCAAGGTGTCTGTCTGTACGGGCAGATTGTAACGTGCACTCTCGGATGCTGTACCAATCTTTACAGTCACAGCAGTAACAGGTACGGCTTTAAACATATCATCATCCGTAGTATCATCTCCTATTGCCAAGATAAAATCATATCGGGTGGCAAGCAAAAGCCTGTTTACTTCTGAACCTTTGGTAAATTCGGGAGATTTTATTTCTATTACCTTATTACCCTGCATGATTTGCAAATTCTGTTTCAAGCAAATAGATATCAAGGAATTGACCAACTGTTGCGCACGTAATCTGCCCAACCATGCATCGGCCTCACGATAATGCCAGGCAAGTGCCGTTTCTTTGACTTCAAGATGGGAGCGAGGAGTCTTGCTGACAAATAATTTTAATATAGAAAGCAATCCGGGGCTCCATTCCTGCCCGTGTACATTCTTGTGCCATACACCATTCTCTTTATAAAAGGCCCCATGTTCGGCTGCAAAGGAAAGAGGCAGTGCACCCAACCACTTCTCTAAAGTAAAATGGTCACGTCCGCTGTTTATTACCACATGATTCAAGGGGTCGGCGGTCAGTTTCTGCAATGTATCCAGCAATTGTGGAGTAGGAGAGGCATCTTCCGGCCTTTTCTGAAAAGGGACCAGTGTCCCGTCATAATCCAACAAAATCAAACGCTTTTTAGCATGTAAGTATTGATGCTGAATTTCCTGCATATTCTGTGATCCTATCTTCTTAAAAAGCATGGTTTTGTTTTTGTGTGCCACTTCCTGCCATTCATTTACAAAATCGGCAGCCCATTTATTGACAGTCTGTACGGATACAATAGACTGCATACGGTGCATCCGTTCTTTCTGTTCTTCAAACGGCATTTCCAATGCCCGGCAAATGGCATTTTCTATCTGCTCCGTATCATTGGGATTAACCAGCAAGGCGTCGGTCAGTTCCACAGCGGCACCAGCCATTTCACTTAAAACCAATACACCAGGATTGTCTTGCTTGACAGCAACATACTCTTTGGCAACCAAGTTCATTCCGTCACGCAAAGGAGTTACTAATGCAATATCAGCTATAAAATACATAGCAGCCAATTCTTCGAATGAAAAACCATGATAAAAATAGCAGACCGGAGTCCAGTTCATTGTAGAATATCGTCCGTTGATAGAACCTATTTCCTCGTCAATCCGGGTTTTCAATTCGGCATAACTGCCTACATGATCACGTGAAGGAACTATGACCATAGCCAGTGTTACCTTGCCATGATATTCGGGATGGTGTTCCAAAAAAGAGGCAAATCCATAAAGGCGGTGCAAAATACCTTTACTATAATCCAAACGGTCTACCGATAGGATAAGTTTATGTTTGCCAAACAAGAGACGGGTTCGTTCTATAGCCTTCCAAACATTTTTTTGTTGTGACACATTGTGGTAAAGGTCATAATTTATCCCCATCGGAAGTGCATCAACGCGCACAATGCGACTGCCTATCCGGGTTTCATCCAAACTGAAATCTATATGGAGTACCCGTTCGGCCGCACTGATGAAATGACGCATATAGTCATGTGTATGAAATGCGATAAAATCGGCTCCTAACAATCCTTTCAGTATTTCGGCACGTTCAGGTAGAATTCGGAATAACTCATAAGATGGAAACGGAATATGATGGAAATAACCGATATGCAACTGGGGAAGCTCTTGGCGAAGCATTTCCGGAAGTAACATCAACTGATAATCTTGTACCCAGACCCAATCATCCGGTTCCACAAGGCGGATAATTTCCCGACAAAACAAAGCGTTAACCTCTTGGTAAGATTGCCAGAAACTTTTTCTATATAATGTATAGGCAAAGAAATAGTGACATAAAGGCCACAGGGTACTGTTACTGTATCCCTCATAATAGTTCTTATATTGCTCATCGGATAAAAATATGGGATGGAGATTCATTTCCTCCAACCAGTGACAGATATCCTGTTTTTCTTCCTCTTTGTCTGTACAGATTCCGGGCCACCCCACCCAATGTTTCTCGTAATTGCCCTGTAGGGAATTTAGTCCCGTTGTCAGACCTCCTTCACTACGTGAGAAAACAAAGGTATCTTTTTCTGCGACAGCCTTCACGGGCAGTCTGTTTGATATGATATACAATTTCATTTTTATATAATTCTTTTTTTCAATTAGATGACAAAAGTCATACCACTAATTTAAACATCTTATTATCAACATGATATATGTTTATTGATTAGTTTATACTTTTTCAATATGAAAGCCTTTTTTCTAAAATGGGAAATGAAATAGCTGAAAGATAAAAGTGCAATTTTTGTAATGGCATCGATTTTGATTTATATGGAGTATAACGCTATCAACTTATAGAAAAGGTAGCGAGCAAACAATAAGAAATAACTGATTAACAAACTAATAAAGATGAAACTAGTAAAAACATAGCTTTCCAATATGGAAATTTGCCTGTTAAAATGAAAAAGAAACTCCAAAAGAATAAAATGCAATAAAAAAATGAAAGTATATAATTTAGAAAATATTAAATCTGCCACCGAACTGAAACATTGGACTGAAGTAATTAACATGAACGAACGTTCTATTATAGTGCTCGACACTTTTACCAGCATTGCCCAAAAGCTGCAAGCTGTTTCTATTTCTTTATTCCATGTCGATATCGAAGAGGTTATGAGTCAATTGCAGGATTTTGAGAATGATTGTAGAAATTGGCTGGACAATCTTCTTTCCTCCGAAATACAGAAAGCAGAAGCTGCCAAAGAAATAAAAGTACACATCGATCAAATTTCCCGTTTATGTAATGAAAATCTGAACATCATTGACGATCATGAGATCATGGCTCACGGAGCAATGATATCCTCTCTTATTCTGTCACATTATTTAGAAGAATGTACAAAAAAGAACTTCATCTTGAACTCATGTCATTTCATGCGACTAGGGCTTGATCGAAAACCGGATATAAAGTATGTGAAAAAGAATGTAGAAGAACTGATGAAAGACTGTCCCGATGTTCACATTCTTATTACCCAAAGCCGTTTGTGTAAAAATGTATATGATGAAGTGGATTTCTTCCCACAAATAGGAAATGAGTATTATGCCACTGTTATCGGGGCTGTATTCCATGCGGATGAAATTATAACATCCTTACATTCTGATGAAATTTGTTTCCGAGGTATGGAACATACTCGAACTCTTACATACGGTGAAGCCGAGAATTTTATTGATAGCGGCATTGCATTGCTTCATCCGGAATGTATTCCGCTGGCGCGCACCGCCGGTATGGCTATTGTATTGATAAAAACACCGAAAGATACATTACGAATATCATCAGAAAAAACAGGAACAAAAGTAAAAGCTGCTGTTTCACGCAGAGGTGTGGTCTTTGTCAAACTTCGTTCGTTGGGGATTCTTACTTCTTATCTATTTATTGGAAAAGTATTTGATGTGTTCGAGAAATATAAGGTTCCTGTCTATTTAGCGACTTCCTCTAATGTAAGTGTTTCATTGGCTGTGAAATGTAGCAACGACACATTACGCCTGATATATCGTGAATTACATAAGTATGCGGAAATAGGAATGGAAACAGAAATGTCTGTGGTCAGCGTTATTGGAGATCTAAATTGGGAAAAGCATACAGGGTTGGAAGCCAGAATTATAGAAACACTGAAAGAAATGCCGGTATGCATGATTTCATACGGTAGCAGCACTCACAATCTTTCAGTGCTGGTACGGGAACAAGATAGAGAAAAGGCATTAGTGACACTGTGCAAAGCCTTTCTAGATATTCCATCAGAGAAATTTGATGTAATAAAGCAAACTCAATTACAAGACTCTTTTGTTATGTGACCTTCCTGAGTAAACAGAAGCAACAATTCGTCCGACAAGGTATTTGTTGCCCTGTCTC
>NZ_JBCOCI010000076.1:6447-13631 GCF_040929485.1 Phocaeicola sp. RTP21198st1_B8_RTP21198_201120
TTCCCTTATAAACAAAAATAGACATATAGTTGATTATCAGTCCTGAATAACCTTTTAAAATAGTTGCTGTTATCCATTCTTAACTTTAGCACAGAACAGGAAATAATAAAATGGATTTAAAGCAAACAAAGAACATCTCTGTTAAAATACTTTTTGTATATTTGCAACAATATGTTTTATCGTTAAAATAGTTGTAACAGAAATAATACACATAAAAGAAAAACAGAGTAAATAGAAAATGAAGCGAGTTATTAACCTGGACAATTGGAATAGAAAAGAGCATTTTAAATTCTTCTCGGCTCTCGATGACCCTTTTTGGGGAATTACTACGACTGTTGATTTCACAAGCGTATATCAACAAAGTAAAAATATGGAGGTTTCTTTTTTTCTTTATTCTGTGTACTTCCTATTGAAATGTATCAATGCAACTACTGCATTCAAATTACGTATAGAAAACGGAGAAGTAGTAGAATATGATAAAATCAATATTTCGCCCACTATCGGAAGAGAGGACGGAACTTTTGGCTTTGGATTTTTTGAGTATGACACAGATCTTTCCTTATTTATTGAAAATGCAGAAAAGGAAATACATAGAGTAAAAAACAGTGCCGGACTTTCTTTTTCCAAGGACACTGCAAGAGCAGATGTCATCCGTTATTCGGCTCTGCCTTGGTTTGCCTTTTCCGAGATGAAACATGCCGGTTCAATTCAAACAGGAGATTCTATACCCAAAATTTCTACAGGTAAGCTGATACAAGAAAAAAAGAAACTTTTGCTCCCTATATCCATCAGTGTCCACCATGGCTTGGTGGATGGACGAAATGTTGCCGAATTTATACAGAACTTAAAAGACGGACAAAACAATACATTATGATATGATTGCTCCCTCTTCCTATTCTAATAATAAAACATGAAAAATAAAATAGAATTTATCGCTTTTGATGCCGATGACACTCTTTGGGAAAATGAACTTTATTTTCAAGAGTTGGAACACAAATTTTGTCATCTTCTGAGGAAATATTTACCAGCTCCTTCCATATCAGAAGAACTGTTCAAAACAGAAATAAAAAATCTGCATATCTATGGTTATGGACTGAAAGGAATGCTGCTTTGCATGATTGAAACCATTTGCAAAGTTACTAATGGAGAAGGAGATCTCAATCTCGTAAAAGAAATCCTCCGATCAGGCCAGGAACTTCTGCAAAGGCCAATCATATTATTGGACGGTGTGCAAGAAGTCATATCAGCCTTGTGCGAAAATTATAAATTAGTATTGGCCACCAAAGGTGATCTGTTCGATCAAAAAAGAAAGATTTCTGCGTCCGGACTACAAGAATGTTTTTGCCACATAGAAATAATGAGCGACAAGAAGAATGCGGATTATAAAAGATTGCTTGATAATTTAGGGTGTAAGGCAGAAAATTTACTGATGATAGGAAACTCAATAAAGTCAGATATTATTCCCATATTGGAACTCGGAGGTTATGCAGCCTATGTACCTCATCATATCACTTGGGCACACGAACAATGTGAAGGAGAAGTAACGCACTCCCACTTTATTAAGTTGAATAACATTAAAGAGATACAAAACTATCTTTAGTTTTTGCCATATTCCATTCTCCACGTGGCAACTCTTTGAACAAAAATACCACATCTGGCAAGAATCAAAAAAAGATAAGTCACTCTAATACAACAAAAAGGAGAAATGCTTTGCATTTCTCCTTTTTATCAAAAAAATCACACATTTAAAACCCAATACTTAATCCGGCTATCAGATAAGTTTTGTCAAATGAGGGCGAAACAATAGCCTGTACAAACAAAGGCAAAGAAAAATTATCTGTAATATTAATGTTCTTGGAAGCTTTTAAAGCAATATCTGTAAAAGCAGCACCATCAGCATCATACATTCCTTTCCAAGGAGTGAAACCAACGGAAGGAGTGAGCGTAATTTCTGCCGGGCAAGCAATATTATAAGAAGCATTGATATAAGTGGAATAAGCACGATCACCGTCTTTGTTATCGTCTCCTCCCGCAAACATAGTAGACCAACTCAAGGTCAGAGGAAAGTTCTCGCCGAAATTATAAGCTAATGTTCCTTCAAAATGATGATCATGTTTATAATCCCCGTAGGGCATGGTGATGCCATTCCACCAATAGTCGGTTACTGTAATACCTAAACCGCCAATAGTATAGCTTAAATTGATGTCAAACTCTTGTGCACCGTCTGTCTTGGTCAGGCTCTGACTCCCCCAAGCAGATAAAGAAAGGTTGCCGTAAGATAATCCTAATGTAGGCTGTACAGAAAATCCTGAATTCTGGTAAGCGCCACGCCAAATGTAATCACTTACAAAATCTGCCTTAGCCGTTACGTTAAATTCTTGTGCTTTTATCACTCCAGGCAACAGTAAAGCCAGCACCAAGACCACTTTTTTCAAATTCCTTTTCATCTTAAAAAATTAAACTAATTAATATTCATGTTTTACATATTTCTACTATTTCCTTCTTATTGTCTGAAAGGAAATATCCATTTTGAGTTTTTCTGAATCAAGATGCATCATTCAATGGTGATGCACGTCAAAGATCAAGAATCCATGTTATCAAAGCAAAGAACAATACAATGATAGCCACAGCTTCTAGAGCCGACAGGCTCTCGGTATCCAGGAAACTTCTCTTTTTCATGACGCACATCTTCCTAATTTAATGACTATATATTTTTATTATTTTGCCTTTTCTAAAGCAGCATTCAGTTTTAACACATTCACCTTCTCTGTACCGAACATGCCCATAAACGGTTTTTCCACAGCTTTATCTACAATAGCTTTTACAGTTTCCTCACTCATTCCGCGAGCTTTAGCCACACGTTGTACCTGCACGTATGCGCAGGCCGGAGTGATGTCAGGATCCAATCCGGAACCGCTGGCTGTTACCATTTCGGCAGGTACTTCCTTACGGCTCAAGTAAGGATGATGCTTTAAAAATGTATCAATCCGAGCTTCTACTTCAGCCAGATACTCCTCATTGGTAGGACCTTTATTGCTACCGGCCGAACTAGCCGCATCATAACCTTCACCAGCACATGAAGGACGTCCCCAGAAATAGATATCTTCTGTAAATAATTGTCCCACATTGGCTGCACCTACCACTTTTCCGTTAAGTTCCACAATCTCGGCATTGCCGGAATTAGGTCCGGCAAATTGAGCGAAAATCCATAAGACTAGTATATAGCATACTGAGAAAAACACACAAAAGACTAAAGTAAGTCTGAATGACTTTATAAAATTTTTCATTGTTATTTACTTGTTAAAAGAATAATCCTACTACTAAATCTATTAATTTAATACCCACAAAAGGAGCAATAACACCACCTATGCCATATATCAAAAGATTACGACGAAGCAAGGCGGAAGCTCCTATCGGTTTGTATTGAACTCCTTTCAATGCCAGCGGAATCAGAATAGGAATAATGATGGCATTGAATATAACTGCAGATAAGATAGCACTCTCAGGGCTATGCAACCCCATAATATTCAATGCAGCCAGTTCTGGAATGGAAAGCATGAACAATGCAGGAACAATGGCAAAATATTTGGCCACATCATTGGCTATGGAGAAAGTGGTCAGTGTACCACGTGTCATCAGCAATTGTTTACCTATCTCAACAATTTCTATCAGCTTGGTAGGATCATTATCCAAATCCACCATATTCCCTGCTTCCTTGGCAGCCTGTGTACCGCTATTCATGGCAACCCCCACATTAGCTTGGGCAAGGGCAGGAGCATCATTTGTTCCGTCACCCATCATGGCAACCAGTTTGCCGGCAGCCTGCTCTTTCTTGATATACTCCATCTTATCCTCCGGTTTAGCTTCGGCTATGAAGTCGTCTACTCCGGCTTTCTCTGCAATATATTTGGCGGTCAAAGGGTTATCTCCCGTCACCATGACTGTTTTTACCCCCATCTTGCGTAAACGTTCAAAACGTTCCTGAATACCCGGTTTTATGATATCCTGCAATTCTATAACTCCGGCAATTTTCTTATTGACACTCACCACCAATGGAGTACCTCCATTACTTGTAATGGTTTGAATGATATCTTCCGTTTCTTTTGGGAAAGGGTTTCCGGCAGACAAAGCTATCTTGCGGATAGCATCAAATGCACCTTTACGGATTTCTGTTCCATCCTTCAAGTTAATACCCGAGCATTTGGTTTCGGCGGTAAATTTTATCATATGAGCACCATCGGTATTCAAATTACGCATCCGTAAACCCGATTCACGTCCCAGTTCAATAATAGATTTACCTTCCGGAGTATCATCAGATACAGATGAGAGTAGGCAGGCTTCGATGAAAGCATGTTCATCCACTCCCTGAGCCGGATAAAAACGAGTAGCTTTACGGTTTCCTATAGTTATTGTTCCTGTTTTATCAAGAAGCAAAGTATCTATATCTCCGGCTGTTTCCACTGCTTTACCCGATTTGGTTATGACGTTGGCACGCAGAGCACGATCCATCCCGGCGATACCGATAGCCGAAAGCAATCCTCCGATAGTGGTGGGAATGAGGCAGACAAACAAGGACAGAAAAGAAGCAATGGTAATGACAGTTCCCGTATAATCGGCAAACGGTTTAAGGGTGATACACACAATGACAAAGACCAATGTAAATGCTGCCAACAGGATAGTCAATGCAATTTCATTCGGTGTTTTCTGGCGGGATGCGCCTTCCACCAATGCAATCATCTTATCCAAGAAACTTTCACCCGGCTGGGTGCTTACCATTACTTTTATCTGATCGGACAATACTTTTGTACCTCCTGTTACTGAACTCTTGTCACCGCCTGCTTCACGGATTACAGGAGCGGATTCGCCTGTGATGGCACTTTCGTCAATAGACGCCAGTCCTTCGATGATCTCGCCATCGGCAGGAATAACATCTCCTGCCTCACATACAAAAATATCACCTTTCTTTAACTGGGAACTACTGACTGTTTTCAAAGTCCCGTTCACAATCAATTTGGCAGGGGTCTCCTCACGAGTCTTCCTCAGGCTATCGGCTTGTGCTTTTCCGCGCGCTTCGGCAATAGCTTCAGCAAAATTAGCAAATAACAAGGTGATGAACAGAATTACGAAAACCCATAAATTATAAATAAATGAGCCTTGTGAATCATTAACGATAGAGTAGAGCATCACCAAGAACATAATAGCTGTACAAACCTCTACCGTGAACATAATCGGATTCTTAATCATCACTCGCGGATTCAACTTCACGAATGATTGTTTTATGCTGTCAATAACTTGCTCCTTCTGAAATAAAGAAGCTGATTTATTATCTTTCATATCTTCTATTAATATCGTTGTCTGTTATCAGAATTATAAACTCAAGTGCTCGGCAATAGTGCTTAATGCATGTACCGGGAAGAATGATAGTGCGGCAACAATAAAAATAACCGCAAATGTCATCACACCGAATGTCACTGTATCGGTTTGCAATGTGCCGGCGCTTTCGGGAATAAATTTTTTCTTAGCCAGAATACCTGCTATGGCCACTTGACCTACAATCGGGACAAAACGTCCTAATATCAGCACAATACCACAAGAGTAGTTCCAAAACCATGTGTTATCACCCAGTCCTTCAAAACCGGAACCATTATTGGCGGCACACGAGGTGTATTCATAAAGCATTTCACTCAGACCATGATATCCGGGATTGTTCAACCAGCCACCTTCACTTTCCACAAATGCAGGCGCATGAACAAACAGATAAGCAGCCAATGCTGTACCAACTAAAATGATAAACGGATGAAGTAGTGCTACAATGGAAGCAATCTTCATTTCACGTGCTTCTACTTTATGACCAAGAAACTCCGGTGTACGGCCTACCATCAACCCACTGATGAACACGGCGATAATAATAAATGTAAAGTAGTTCATCCATCCCACACCTACACCGCCAAACCATGTGTTGATCTGCATGTTCAGCATTTCCATCATACCCGAAAGCGGCATTGTTGAATCGTGCATACCATTGACAGAACCATTGGAAGTAACCGTAGTAGTAATACTCCACAAAGCAGTGGCGGCCGAGCCCAAACGTATTTCTTTACCTTCCATCGCGCCATTATCCTGCGCTATCCCCATCTCATCAATACGTGGATTACCACCCATCTCCTGACTGACATTGATACAAACTCCTACCAGATAAGCAAACAGCATGACACCATATATACTATAACCCAATTTTTTACGTTTCAGATAGAAACCGAATGCAAATGCCATCGCCATAGGTATGATAAGGATAGACCAACATTCCACCATATTAGCAAAATAGGTAGGGTTCTCCAAGGGATGAGAAGAGTTTACACCAAAATAACCACCCCCATTAGTACCCAATTGTTTGATAGGGACAATAGCCGCCGTAGGGCCTTGTGATACATATTGTGTAGTTCCTTCCATGGTGGTCACCTTCATTTTTCCGTCAAAGCCCATCGGAGTGCCTTGCACAATCAGGATAAAACCTACGATCAATGAAAGAGGCAACAGGACACGGGTACAACTTAATACCAAATAGTTCCAGAAATTGCCAATAGTCTGAGTAGTCTTTGCAGCCAGCGCTTTCATTATACCTGCCATGGCAGCCATACCGGTAGCGGCAGTAATAAACTGAAAGAGCATGATGACGAATAGCTGAGTAAAATAAGTCAGCCCACTTTCACCGCTATAATGTTGCAAGTTACAGTTCACCATGAAACTGATACAAGTATTAAATGCCTGATGCGCAGTCTGACCGGCATTTCCATCCGGGTTAAGCGGCAGCACACCTTGTGTAACCAACAGTACCATCCCCCAAAGGAACCAAAATAGATTTACCACCAGCAAGGCTCTCAAAAACTGTTTCCAGTTCATCTCCTCATTGGGATTGATACCACTCAGTTTGAACATAACCCGTTCAACGGGCTTCATAAAATCCGACCAAGTCTTTTCACCTTTATAAACTTTAGCGATATATTTGCCCAAAGGATAGCTAAGCACTATCAATAAGACAATTTGCGCTATAACACCTAAAACTTCAGTATTCATAACTCTTTATTTCTTAACTTACTTTTTTAAAACTTCTCCGGCTTGATAAGAACATACATCATATAGCCGAACATAATCAAACTAACTACAAATAATGCTGTGTACATAAC
>NZ_JBCOCI010000076.1:13641-16171 GCF_040929485.1 Phocaeicola sp. RTP21198st1_B8_RTP21198_201120
TACATAACTTGTTTCTCCTTTCTTTTTTTAGATCTTCTCGAACCAGTCTATACATTTAAAGAAAAGCCAAAAGCAAGCTATGCCGCTCAAGGTACAAACCGCAAATCCGATTGAAAATAAATCCATAATTCCTTTTTTTAAATTAATACTATTGTTAACTGCCACGCTATATGCCAATAGTGTGCCATTACTGGCAAACAGGAGATAAGTAATTGATTTATATACAGATATAACAACAAGAAAAAAGAGGGAGCAAAAGAAGATCTTTTCAAAATGAAAAGGGAAGGATATCAAAACAGGAGAATAATTGATTTATTTGCTGCCAAACTGCATAATTCCCCAATTTATTATATAGCTTTGTATAGAGGTTTTAATACAGAAAAACAGAAAGGAAAAATGAAAAAGATAAATATTACCGTAGCCGATATCACTACTTTAAAAGTCGACGCCATTGTAAATGCAGCCAACAGTTCGTTGCTGGGTGGTGGCGGTGTAGATGGAGCTATCCATCGGGCTGCAGGTCCGGCGTTGTTAGCGGAATGCAAAACATTGGGCGGTTGTCCGACAGGGGAAAGCAAGATAACCGATGCATACAACCTGCCATGCAGGAAAGTAATTCATACTGTAGGGCCCGTATGGCATGGGGGAACGCATGGAGAAGCCGAAAAACTTGCATCATGTTATCGTACCAGTTTTATACTAGCGAGAGAAAACGGCATCCAAAGCATTGCATTCCCCTGTATCAGTACCGGCGTATATCATTATCCCAAGGAAGAAGCGGCACGTATCGCATTGAATGCCATCGGGGAAGAAATGGCACATGGCTATGAAGGAGAAGTGATTGTATGCTGTTTCTCGGAAGAAGATGCTGAAGTATATCGAGAGCTCCTGTCTTGCTGAGGAAAGCCACGGGGGATTTCTAAAATCCGTACTATACCGATTCCGTTTCCATCTTTGCTGAAACTGTGACGGACAGAAGAGTGTAGTAAGTGTTCCAGCTTGTGAAACGCTACCGTATGGTCTTTCATACCTGATACTAAGCTCTTTCTTCCTTATGGTTAAGCCCATTCTTACGGTTACATACTATAGTCGCCGGCATCGCTCCGTACAGTCCACTGCAATGGACTGTACGGACTGCCCCGGTGGACTGTACAGTCCACCGGAAGAAACTGTAGCAGCAAACCATAAGAGTGGGCTTAGCCATAAGGAGGAAACGGCTTAATCAATGGTACTCAATAACTAAATACCGTATTCCTCTATTTTTCTATATAAAGTAGTCAAACCTATTTTCAATAAACGTGAAGCCTCAGTCTTGTTTCCTTTAGTATGTTGCAGAACTTTAGCAATATGACGTTTTTCCATAGCGGCCAGTTCAAACTCCGAATAATTCTTGCCGGAATAATCTTCCTGTCGGGTATTCTGTATTTCAATAGGAAGATCTTGTAAGGTAAGCTGTTTGTCGCAGACAATCATGCTGCGTTCTATCACGTTTCGCAATTCACGGATATTTCCTCTCCAGTCGGCAGCTTTCAAAGCATTCAAGAACTCCGGAGCCATCCCTTCCACTTGTTTCCCCAGTTTTTTTGAAAAGAGTTGGATAAAGCTTCCCGCCAAAAGTTCGATGTCTTCTTTGCGCTCACGAAGAGGAGGGAGGTGTATCTGAAAAACAGAAAGACGATAATAAAGATCTTCACGGAAATTACCTTGTTCTATTTCTTTTTTCAGGTCCCGATTGGTGGCGGAGATAACGCGGACATTCACTTTCGTCGGTTTCGTGTCGCCTATCTTGATGTACTCTCCCGCTTCGAGCACACGAAGCAATTTGGCCTGCAGCTCGAAAGCCATTTCACCTATTTCATCCAAAAAGATGGTTCCGTTATCGGCCACTTCGAACAGCCCCTTCTTATCTTTCATCGCTCCGGTAAACGAACCGGCTTTATGACCGAATATCTCGCTTTCAAGCAGATCTTTGCTAAAAGCAGAACAGTTTACAGCCACAAAAGCATTCTCTTTGCGAAGACTGTTGCGATGGATGGCTTGTGCAAAGACTTCTTTCCCCGTGCCTGTTTCTCCGGTCAGCAAGACTGTAACATCCGTTGCCGAAACCTTTCGGGCCAATGCTACGGCTTGTTGCATACCCTCCGACTTCCCTTTTATAGCGTCAAAAGAGAAACTTTGGGTTTCTTCTGTTTTCACTTTTTCCCCTACATTCTTTTTAGCCTGAGCCATAGCCCGGCTGATTAACGGAATAATTTTATTATTATCATCCCCTTTGGTGATATAATCAAAGGCTCCATTCTTGATTGCCTGCACACCATCCGGAATATTACCGTGGGCGGTCAAAAGTATCACCTCCAATTCTGGATAGAGTTTTTTGATGGTTGTAACCATATCCACTCCATTGCCGTCCGGCAAAAACACATCACACAACACCACTTGGGGATTATGTAACTTAAGTTGTTTCAATGTAGACTGGCAATCGGCTGCCTGGAATACTTCGTAACCTTCCAATTCCATCATACGCGAAAGA
>NZ_JBCOCI010000076.1:16181-23799 GCF_040929485.1 Phocaeicola sp. RTP21198st1_B8_RTP21198_201120
GAAGTTTGCGTATTTGCGGTTCATCATCAATAATTAAAATACTATCCATATATTTATTCTGTTTTGCGGGACAAAGATAGAATAAAATGAACGCTCGACAAAAGGATAATACTTAATTTCTGTTTTATAGAAAACGCTTTCTGATTATCTTTTTTAATCTCGGATTTTCTGAACCACTCCCGTAGGGAGTAAACAATAACAAGCTGTAAGAAACATATTTACTGATCAATTAAACTCATCTTATAATGAACCTTTTTATATTTTGTTTCGTTAAATATACCGGATGACATCTCAATTTACTTCCGTCAATTCCTCCCTATTCTTAATTAATTTAAACTATTATAGACTATGAACAAAATAGAAATAAAAGACTTATATCTTGTTTTCGGTCCGGAAAAGCAGAAAGCGTTCCGGATGTTGAAAGAAAGAAAAAGCAAAAATGAAATTTTAAAGGCGACTAATTGTACTGTAGCAGTTAAAAACGCCAATCTGACAATCAAAGAAGGAGAATTCTTCGTAATCATGGGGCTATCGGGTAGTGGCAAATCAACTTTATTGCGCTGCATAAACCGATTAATCAAACCCACAAAAGGACAAGTACTGATTAATAGAACAGATATTACTGCCGCATCTGATAAGGAATTGTTGGAAATGCGTCGCCGGGAGATAGCTATGGTGTTCCAAAATTTTGGTTTGTTACCTCATCGCAGTGTTTTAAGCAATATTGCATTCGGTCTTGAACTCCAAGGAGTTCCCAAACAAGAACGTGAGAAAAAAGCCATGAAGAGTATGGAAATAGTCGGGCTGAAAGGATATCAGAATCAGATGGTCGGACAACTTTCCGGCGGAATGCAGCAACGTGTCGGGTTGGCACGCGCTTTGGCAAATGATCCGGAAATATTACTGATGGATGAAGCCTTTTCCGCTTTGGACCCATTGATCCGCGTACAAATGCAAGATGAAATGCTGGCGCTGCAATCCAAAATGAAAAAGACCATCGTCTTTATCACGCATGATTTGAGCGAAGCAATTAAACTGGGTGACCGCATTGCCATTATGAGAGACGGAGAAGTGGTGCAAGTCGGAACTTCAGAAGAAATTTTAACAGAACCAGCCAATGACTATGTGGCAAGATTTGTAGAAAATGTGGACCGGAGCAAAATCATAACGGCAGGAAGTATTATGATAACCCGTCCCGCCGTAGCCCGTCTGCGTAAAGAAGGTCCCGAGGTTCTGATCAGAAAGATGAAAGAAAGAGATATTACCGTGCTTCCTGTGATAGATGAAAATGACAAGCTGATAGGAGAGATTACATTGGAAAGTGCCGCCATTCTTCGGCATAAAGGTATAAAATCAATCAAGGAAGCCGTACAAAGTGAAGTACATTCCGTTACGGAGGACACAAAGATTGAGGATCTGCTTCCCTTAATTACGAAAACCAATTCTCCCATTTATGTGGTAAATGAAGAACGCGAACTGAAAGGCTTGGTTCCTCTATCGTCCATCGTAGTAGAGATGACCGGAAAAGATAAAGAAGAAATTAATGAACTTATTCAAAACGCTATCGAATTATGATAAACATAGGAAAATATATAGAAACAGCCATCAACTGGCTCACAGAAAACTTTGCCCCTCTTTTCGACGCCATCAATGTTGGAATAGGCGGGTTCATAGATGGGTTCCAAAACATATTGATGTGGATACCTTTTTATGTAACAATAGCATTGCTGGCCATCCTGGCTTGGTATAAATCGGGAAAAGGAGTCAGCATTTTTACCATTTTAGGATTATTACTGATTTGGGGAATGGGATTTTGGAACGAAACCATGCAGACTTTAGCATTGGTGCTTTCGTCTACCATCATCGCTCTTATCATGGGACTTCCATTGGGAATATGGAGCGCAAACAGCAAACGATGTGATAAAATTCTGCATCCTATCCTCGACCTGATGCAAACGATGCCTGCTTTCGTCTATCTGATTCCTGCCGTACTCTTTTTCGGGCTGGGAACCGTTCCGGGAGCTTTTGCCACCATTATTTTTGCCATGCCTCCCGTAGTGCGTCTGACCAGCCTGGGTATCAAGCAAGTACCGAAGAATGTTATAGAAGCTTCGCGCTCTTTTGGTGCGACACCTATGCAATTATTATTCAAGGTACAATTACCGCTGGCATTGCCCACTATCATGACCGGTATAAACCAGACAATCCTAATGTCGCTCTCCATGGTGGTCATTGCCGCTATGATTGCAGCCGGAGGGTTAGGGGAAATCGTATTGAAAGGTATCACGCAGATGAAAATAGGTTTAGGTTTCGAAGGCGGTATCGCAGTAGTCATCCTAGCCATCATTCTGGATAGAATAACACAAGGACTTGGAAAACAAAAGAAAGGGAAATAAGCATGAAGAAAATACTATATTTTTTGTCTTTCCTCCTGTTGCTTACCTCTTGCAGCGGGAAAAAAGATGATAAGACAATAAGCATTGGATACATAAACTGGGACGATGGCATCGCTCTGACCTATTTAACGGAAGTGATTCTTGAACAACAAGGTTATCATGTCATTTTAAAGAATGCTGATCCTGCTCCTATCTATGCAACAATGGCCCGTGGCAAAGTAGATTTGCTGATGGATGCTTGGTTACCGGCCACACAGGCCGATTATATGAAACAATACGGAAAGAATCTGGAAATCTTAGGCAAGATCTATCCAGATGCCCGTATCGGTCTGGTAGTCCCCGATTATGTGGACATTCATTCTATTGACCAATTAAATGCCAACAAAGAAAAATTCGGAGGCGAGATTATCGGCATTGATGCCGGCGCAGGGATTATGCATGCTGCAGATATGGCCATAGAAAAATACAATCTGGATTACAAATTGCTGGAGTCTAGCGGACCGGCTATGACCGCAGTACTAAAAAGGGCCATTGACGAACATCAATGGATTGTGGTGACGGGATGGACTCCCCATTGGATGTTCACCCGCTTTAAATTAAAATTTTTAGAAGACCCGAAAGGCATTTTTGGTAAAGCGGAAACAATTACAGCCATTGCCTGCAAAGGATTTGGTGAGCAACACCCGTTTGTGGTAAAACTGATAGAAAACATACATCTGAGCACCGAAGAAATCAGCAGCTTGCTGGATGATGTATCACAAAATGAATATAATGAAAAAGAAGGAGCGGAAAAATGGGTAAAAGAACATCAGGAGCTGGTAGATTCCTGGATTCCCCAGAAATAGAAATATCTCACTTACCTTGAGGGCCGCGCCCAAGGTAAGTGAGAAAACAAACGAACTTTGTATCAGCTCAACTATGCCATATATTTTGATAAGTTTCTCGAAAACAAAACCTATCTTTGCAACATAATAAAACACATATAAATTATGAATGTAATCAAATCAAGGTTCGTCTATCACTTAATGGCAATAATCACTGTAGCTATCTGGGGGACTACTTTTGTTTCTACTAAGATTCTAATCCAACATGGATTAAGTCCTTCCGACATCTTCTTTTATCGTTTCACTCTGGCCTATCTTTGCATGTGGTGTATTTCTTATAAAAAACTATTTGCCAATAGAATAAAAGATGAATTGTTACTTTTATTGGCCGGATTATGTGGAGGAACTATTTATTTCATTACTGAAAATACGGCTCTCGGTATCACATTAGCCTCCAACGTGTCTCTGATAGTATGCACATCACCTGTTCTGACCACACTACTTTCTTATTTGTTCAGAAGAAAAGAACCTTTCACCCGCCATCTTGTTTACGGATCGATCATGGCTTTGATAGGAGTGGGGCTAGTTGTTTTCAACGGCAGTTTCATTCTGAAAATTAATCCTTTGGGAGATATTCTTTCACTGACCGCTGCATTGATGTGGGCATTTTATTGCCTTATTCTCAAACAATTGGATAATCATTATTCTATCGTATTCATTACCCGTAAAGTATTCTTCTACGGAGTGCTGACCATTCTGCCCATGTTTTTATTCCGTCCGTTAAATTGGGACAATGTCTTGATGATGCAACCCATCGTGTTTGGAAATCTTCTCTTTTTGGGATTTGTCGCCTCCATGCTCTGCTTCATAGCCTGGAATGCATGTGTCAAGGAATTGGGAGCCGTAAAAAGTACAAACTATATTTATATCGTCCCTTTGGTAACTCTTCTTACTTCAGCGGTCATTATTAATGAAAAGATAACTTGGATAGCCCTTACCGGCTGTTTTCTTATCTTGTGTGGTGTATATTTGGCAGAACGGAAAACAAATCCTACATTTGAGGCGAAATCTTAAAGCCCTTTAATTATGAACGAGATAGACAAAATGCGTAACAGTCAGCTGGCCGATATGGAGAAACCGGAAATACAGGCCAGTTTCATACACGCCAAAAAACTAGTGGCCCAATTACGGATGATGAGTACATACGATGATGGTTTCAGGGAAGTGCTGGAAGAATTAGTGCCGGGTATCCCTTCCACTTCTGTCATCTGTCCACCATTTTACTGTGATCATGGACACGGCATCCGCTTAGGAGAGCATGTCTTTGTGAATGCCAACTGTACATTTTTAGACGGTGGATATATCACCATAGGAGCACATACATTGATAGGACCCAATGTACAGATCTATACTCCACATCATCCGGTAGATTACATAACCCGACGCGAACCCAAAGAGTATGCATATCCCGTAACTATCGGAGAAGATTGCTGGATAGGAGGAGGAGCTATTCTTTGTCCCGGAGTAAAAATAGGTCATCGCTGTATTATCGGAGCTGGAAGTGTCGTTACTAAAGACATTCCCGACAATTCCGTTGCTGTAGGTAATCCAGCCAAAGTGATTAGAAAAGTTGATTAAAAAAAGAGAACAGATAATTATGAAAGTTTTGGCCCCACATAATTATCTGTTTCTCGTATTCAGCCAATATAAACATTGACGCTCAGAAACAGGCAATCGTCTCCGTTAGAACATTCAAAGTCTATTTTATTCTCTCTGGCCAGCCAACCTATAGCTGCATTCAAATCTCTGTCAGACAACTCTGAAGCTCTTTTTAAATCACAATAACTCCACCGTTTATTGTCATTCAGCAGTTTCCAAACTTTTCCTGCGTTTACTCCAATTTGATGTTTATCCATTTTGATGTTCAATTAAAGAAGTTAATAATAGAATGCTTAGTTTTTTTGCGGTAAATATAACCTTTTATTAAAATAAAATAGACTCTCCTACATAAAATTCATGTAAAAGACATGATTATTTAACATTTGTTTCTGTCAAATTTCATGTAAATTCTCTTTTTATGAAGATATTTATTGCCGGATGAGCCATTTTTACAAATATTTCCTCTAACTTTGTAAGTCAATTAATCCTTTGATATGAAAAGAAATAAAATAAACTGGAGAGTGCCCAAAGGTATGGAACTCACAGAGTTAGATAAAAAGGTTCTCTATTATCAAGATAGAGGTCATTTGGTGCCTTCACGTGAACTGATTAAGACACCAGAACAGATTGAAGGAATACGCCGTAGCGGTATTATCAATACCGGAGTGCTAGACCTTGTAGAACGCGAGATCCATGCAGGCATGAGCACATTGGAAATAGACAAACTAGTTTATGAATACAC
This sequence comes from Phocaeicola sp. RTP21198st1_B8_RTP21198_201120, assembly GCF_040929485.1. NCBI lineage: Bacteria > Pseudomonadati > Bacteroidota > Bacteroidia > Bacteroidales > Bacteroidaceae > Phocaeicola > Phocaeicola sp. RTP21198st1_B8_RTP21198_201120. The sequence continues at coordinate 21,803 of NZ_JBCOCI010000076.1, forward strand.
TAAAGATCATGGCGGCATTCCTGCAACCTTAGGTTATGAAGGTTTTCCAAAAAGTTGCTGCACCTCTATCAATGAGGTTGTTTGTCACGGTATTCCTAATGAATTCGACATTCTGGAAGAAGGAGATATTATCAATGTGGATTGTACTACCATTCTTGATGGTTATTATGCCGACGCATCGCGTATGTTTACCATTGGAAAAACCACACCTCAGAAAGAGAAACTGGTACGAGTAGCTAAAGAATGTTTGGAGATAGGCATGGAAGCTGCAAAACCATTTGGTTTTGTGGGAGACATAGGACATACCATTGAAAAACATGCTAAAAAAAATGGATTCTCAGTAGTGCGTGATCTCTGCGGACACGGAGTAGGCATAGAGTTTCATGAAGAACCGGATGTAGAACATTTTGGGAAAAAAGGAACTGGTATGCTATTGGTTCCGGGAATGGTTTTTACCATTGAACCAATGATCAATATGGGAACATGGGAAGTCTTCATTGATGAGGAAGATGGCTGGACTGTAGTCACCGAAGACGAACAGCCGTCTGCACAGTGGGAACATACTTTCGTTATGACAGATAACGGACTTGAAATTCTGACACATTAATATATAATTAAGGTATAGAAATATGGATACAATTATATTAGGTATAGAATCTTCCTGTGACGACACATCAGCCGCAGTTATCAAGAATGGCGTATTGTTGTCCAACGTAGTGTCCAGCCAGGCTGTTCACGAAGCTTACGGAGGGGTGGTTCCCGAATTGGCGTCACGTGCCCATCAACAAAACATTGTACCGGTGGTGCACGAAGCCTTAAAAAGGGCAGGAGTTACCAAGGAGCAACTAAGCGCCGTTGCATTCACCCGAGGACCCGGCTTGATGGGATCATTACTGGTCGGAGTATCTTTTGCGAAAGGTTTCGCACGTTCATTAAATATACCAATGATTGATGTTAACCACCTGCAAGCCCATGTGTTAGCCCATTTCATTAAAGAATCGGAAGAAGACAACAACCAACCTAAATTCCCTTTCTTGTGCCTGCTGGTGTCAGGAGGAAACTCACAGATAATATTGGTAAAGGCCTATAATGATATGGAAGTTTTGGGACAAACTATTGACGATGCAGCAGGAGAAGCTATCGACAAATGTTCTAAAGTAATGGGCTTAGGTTATCCCGGAGGTCCTATCATTGATAAACTGGCACGTCAAGGCAATCCCAAAGCGTTCACTTTCAGTAAACCACATATTCCGGACTATAACTATAGCTTCAGTGGACTAAAGACTTCTTTCCTATACTCTTTGCGTGACTGGTTGAAAGAAGATCCCGATTTCATCGAGCATCATAAAAACGACTTGGCTGCTTCATTAGAAGCGACTATTGTAGATATTTTAATGGATAAGCTGAGAAAAGCAGCCAAAAATCTCAAAATAAATGAAGTGGCAGTAGCCGGAGGGGTATCAGCCAATAACGGGCTTCGTAACTCATTCCGCGAACATGCCGGGAAATATGGTTGGAATATCTATATCCCGAAGTTCAGCTTTACTACGGATAATGCTGCAATGATCGCAATTACCGGTTATTACAAGTACCTGGACAATGATTTTTGCACTATAGACAAGCCCGCTTATTCACGGGTAACTATTTAAATATTTAAAAACCGTTTTCAACATGTCAGTAGAAGGTAAATTTTTAAGTAAAGAGATTAACGATTTGTTTTGGAGAGAAGGCCTGACACTCGTTACTGCCGAGAGTTGCACGTCAGGAAGTGTGGCGGCCGCTATTACAGCCGTTGCCGGAAGTTCACACTTCTTTAAAGGTGGAATTATCGCCTATTCCAACGAAATAAAGGAAAATCTGTTGGGGGTAAACCACGGAACTTTAGAAACTCATGGGGCTGTAAGTGAAGAAACCGTTATCGAAATGGTAAAAGGGGCGATGAAATCGATGAATTCTGATTGTGCTGTAGCAACTTCAGGTATCGCAGGGCCCACAGG
>NZ_JBCOCI010000077.1:0-23683 GCF_040929485.1 Phocaeicola sp. RTP21198st1_B8_RTP21198_201120
TGGCAAAATCCTGAGCAACTTTTTGTTGCTCAGGTACTTAAAAAGTTTAATTTATAATAGTGTTGCGGAATTAAGGGGTATTACAAACAATGTCGATAATTATGTAAAAAAGAACATCTGCGGATATTTGTATAATGCAATCTCAAAAATTGAAATAATATTGCAAAAGGCTAAGAAAACAGAACTTAAACCCACAGCAGGAAAATATATGTGGTGCTATTATTGGCAGTTGGTAAAAATGGATGCTGAGCAAAAGGGACCAAGAATAAAGCATATTAGTCTACTTGGTTATGCGATGTGGTTTCGCTATAACCTTGTGCAAATAGTTAAAAGTATATTAGGAAAATAGAGAGATGGAGGAAATCTATTCAAAAGGTAATGTAATCAAATCATTCTTTTGGAAACTACTCGAGAGATTTAGTGTCCAAGGATTGAGTCTGTGTATAACTCTTGTCTTGGCAAGAATACTTAGTCCATCAGACTATGGTACCGTTGCGATTATTACCGTATTTGTCAACCTTGCAAACGTAATTATTGACGGAGGTCTTAATACTGCACTTATTCAGAAAAAAGATACAGATAGCCTTGACTATTCAACTATCTTTTTTTCAAGCATTCTTCTGTCTATAGTATTGTATGCATTATTATACGTAACATCACCTTGGATAGCAGAATTTTACGACATTCCCGAGCTTGTTGATATGATTCGAATATTGGGTGTTATTTTGGTATTCGAAGCTGTCAATTCAATACAAAGAGCCTATGTCTCCAAAATGATGTTATTTAGGAAGCTCTTTTATAGCAGTTTTTTTGCTCTTTTGGTATCCGGCTCATTGGGTATCTATATGGCCTTAAACGACTATGGTGTATGGGCATTGATCAGTCAACAAATGACTTGTGTGCTGGTTACAATAATAATCATGTGGTTTACCATAAAATGGAGACCAATACTTGCATTCTCATTTGAAAGATTTAAAAAATTATTTGACTACGGATGGAAAATCTTCGGATTGAATTTTATCACAACCCTTTACTTGAACATTCGTAGCCTGATTATCGGAAAATTCTATTCTCCAGCTGATTTGGCTTTCTTTGAAAGAGGGCATACATTGTCTAGCATGGTGGTACAGAACATAAATACGTCCTTGCAGACAATATTATTTCCTGTTTTGTCTAACTCACAAAATGATAAGGTAAGGATTAAATCTCTCGTCCGAAGATCAACAGGAATGACCTGTTTGCTCATATTTCCTGCATTGATAGGCTTAATATCTATAGCCAAGCCTTTGGTCTTGCTTATTTTGACAGAGAAATGGCTTCCTGCGGTAGCCTATATTCAGATTTATTCAATTGCATATATGCTGTTTCCTGTTCAGGTTGCTAATATGGAAGCAATCAAGGCAATGGGATACAGCGGAATATCACTTAAACTTGAGATAATAAAGAAAGTTATTGAGACGACAATACTCATTATCTCGGTATTTATGGGAGTTATCGCCATAGTTTGGGGAGTTGTCTTCTTCAATTTCGTGTGTTTGTTCATTAATCTATACCCAAGTAAGAAATATCTCGATTATGGTGTCTTTGAGCAGGTGAAAGATATAATACCTACTTTCCTATGTGCCATCATGATGGGTTTTTCAATTTATTGGATTCAGTATCTACCTATTCATTTGCTCCTCATTCTCATGTTACAAATGATAATGGGAGTTTTGGTATTTGGTCTATTCTGCTATCTATCTAAAAATGAAAGTTTTTTATATGTCAAGTCATTAATAACTGAAAAACTGAAAAGAAAATGAAAATAGGAATCGTAACAACTTGGTTTGAAAGAGGTGCTGCATACGTGTCTCGTCAATTTATGGATATTCTCAAGAGTACCGATGAAGTTTTTATATATGCACGTGGTGGGGAGGCTTATGCACAAGGCAATCCTGTATGGGATTTGCCCAATGTTCATTGGGGTACTCGCAAACCCAAAACAATGTATCTTTATCCTGGAGGAACATATATTGACAAGAAAGACTTTGAATCGTGGATCAAGAAGAATAGTGTTGAGCTTATTCTCTTCAACGAACAGCAGTGGTTCACACCTGTAGTATGGGCAAAACAGATGGGGGTTAAGGTAGTTTCTTATGTGGATTATTACACCGAAGAAACGATTCCTTTATTTGATATTTTTGATGGTGTGATATGTAACACTCAGAGACATGCCTTTGCATTTAGAAACCATAAGTCAGTTCAGTATATTAAGTGGGGAACAAATACACAATTATATAAACCCTCTGATGTGAAGAACGACAAGATTGTTTTCTTCCATTCTGCGGGAATGGCACCAATCAGAAAAGGTACAGACTTGTTGATTGAAGCATTCTATCAGGCAGCAAACAGAAAAGATGCTAAGCTGCTTTTGCATACCCAGGTGTCTCTTGAAAAACAGCTTCCAGATCTTAACTATATGATTAAAGAACTTCAGGAGGAGGGTTCGATGGAGGTCGTAGAGGGTACTATTTCTGCTCCTGGACTCTATCACAAAGCCGATGTTTATGTATATCCATCTCGTTTGGATGGTATTGGTCTTACTCTTATGGAAGCAATTTCAGCAGGTCTTGTCTGTATCACTTCTGATAATGCTCCAATGAATGAGTTTATCGAGAAAGATTTTGGCTTGGTTACTCCTATTGACTACTACTATTCAAGAAAAGATGGTTATTATTGGCCAATGTGTGTATGTAATGTTAGCTACTTGTCAACTCAGATTTCAGATATCATTGCAAATAAATATGAACTTGATACGATGAAGCGAAAAGCTCGCGAATATGCAGAGTCTGAGCTTGATTTCGAAAAGAATTTCAAGCAGTTGCATAGTTTGTTATCCTCTGTCAAATTTGATGACGACTACGAGAAAACAGCACAAGCTATCTTGCATAAGGACAAGGTGGGAATGAGAAAATATCTATTTGTCATTGAAACTCTTGTAACAATCAAAAAAATGTTTAGATAAATATGGATACACCAAAGGTAACAGCTATTATCACGACCCATAACCGTAAATCGTTAGTAGGAAGAGCTATAGAAAGTGTATTGAATCAATCTTATGAGAATATAGAATGTATTGTTGTTGATGATGCTTCTTCAGATGGAACAGAAGAAGTTTGTAGAAAATATCCAATTAAATATATTTATATACCACAGGCAGAAAGTAAAGGTGGTAATTATGCACGTAATGTGGGGATTAAGAAAGCTCAGGGGAAATATGTTGCTTTTTTAGATGATGATGATTATTGGTTAAAAGAAAAAATATCAAAGCAGGTAACTCTTATCGAAGAGAAAAAGTGCGAATTGGTCTATTCAGGAGCGTGTCCTGAGATAGTGAAGGAAGGAGGCATTGAAGTAAGGTTTGATAAATATTCACCTGATTTTTATAAACAAGGTGATATGAGTCGAAAGATACTTTATGGAATATGTTGTTTAAATATAACTATTCTTGCCAATAGGCAAGCCTTATTGGATGTTGGCTTATTTGATGAAAATGTTCGTTTCTGGCAAGAATATGAGTTAACTATTCGTTTGGCTCAACGAATGCCATTTTATTTTATACCAGAGGTTTTAGCAGTTTTTCGTGTTGACATAAATGATAAAGGACGGTTGACTAATAAATATTTTGAATGGATTAAATCAGTGAATTATATTTATGATAAACATGCTGGCTTATATAAAAGGCTTAATTTTATAGAAAGACAGAGAGTAAGGCTTGCTTTCGTTTCAGATGGAATGAATAGAGCCAGAGCTTCAAAACTTATGAGTGGATATTATAAATATAAGTTGCAGCTGAATACTTTGTTTATTCCTGTTCGTATTTATGCTCGCATTGTTCGGCTGTTAGAAACTTGATATGGAATGATATATATAATTGTTTTTCTATTTACCACATTCTTTACTTATGTAGCACAGAGAACGGTTACTCAGAAAGTTTTCTTTTATTTTTTTTCTGCATTAGCTGTTTTATTTCCAGCTATGTTGGCAGGTTTTAGAGATTCTGGTATTGGAACCGATACTCTTATCTACGTAGATCATGTTTGGGCTAAAATATTGTTGGTGCCAGCTTGGGATGATTTTATGTATAGTTATAGCAATAAAGATTTTCAAGATATAGAATTCCTTTATTTATTATTAAATTGGCTGGTTTCTCAAGTAAGTACGGATGTACATTCGATTTATTTTGCTGCTAATTTAGTTGTGATATACTTTGTTTATAGGGCCGCTTATGATAATAGAAAAAAGTGTGATATGTGGTTGGTTATGCTTTTGTTCTTACTTCTTTATTATAATGCTAGTTTGAATCTTGTTCGACAATCTATTGCTTTATCGATGAGTATTTATGCCTATAAATATATAGAACGAGAGAAATGGGTGAAAGTAGCAATATGGAGTTATTTTGTATTGTTGGCGCATAATACAGGTGTGTTTTTTACTTTCTTGTGGCTTATATATCTGATTTTTAGATTGAAAAGTCGAATACTGAAGAGGCTTTTGTTGCTTTCTTTTGCTATTATAGTTCCTGTGTCTTTGTCTATGCTTGATTATATATTGTTTCTAAGTGTCAATTTAGGAATATTGCCAGAGAAATTTTTAATGTATATGGGAGGTTTGGAAGAATCAGCTCTTACAAAGTCGGCATTTATAATTTATATATTGTTTGGAATATTTCTTTTTGGAGTCTGGCGTTTTTTTAGAAGAGTAAGCTGTCAATTAGATAGTAAACTGTCTATGTATGCATATTTTAAATTCATAGGTGTCCTTTTGTTTATTGGGTCACTCGTGTCTCGTTGGGCTTTTAGAGTATCTTATTATATAAATTATCCTGCTGATTGTTTGTTCTTGCCACGTGCAGCAAAACTTGTGAAGAGAAGAAGTTTTGTGATGTATAAACTTTCAGTATGTACTATATTGCTACTCGCTTTCGTGCTGTGGATTTGGTCAATTGTTATTAAAAATGACAATGCAACGATTCCATATAAGTCGCAAATTTTGGGTATATAATAAACAACCTTTTAATAGTTGTATCTATTTTTGTCATGTAATGCTTTTTATTCTATTATTTTTCAAAATAACTTCTTCTGGAGTTAAATATTAATCTTCCATTTTATCATTATGAAAATCATATCAATTGCCATTCCCACCTATAATATGGAGCAGTGGTTGAACAGATGTCTGGATTCAGTTATAGTACCTGAAATTCTTGACAAGATTGAAATTATAGTGGTCAATGACGGGAGCCGTGACCGTTCTTCTGAAATCGCCCATTCGTATGCGGACAAATATCCGAATTCGGTGGTTGTGATTGATAAGGAGAATGGAAATTATGGTTCATGTGTAAACAAGGCATTGGAAGTTGCCACGGGAAAATATTTCCGCATTTTAGATGCGGATGACTGGTTTGACAGCAGTGGATTTGTAGATTATGTAAATCGTTTGGAGTCACTAACAGTTGATGTCGTTGTTACTCATTATGCAAAGGAATTTGTGGGTAAGAGGGAAAATTCTATATATAAGACTTCAACTAAGCATTTTGATCAGATAATATCTATACATTCTTTACAGGCAAATAGCATTGATTTTTATGAGGACTTAGTAATGCATACATTGTCTTATCGGACGGAACTTTTGAAATCATGTAATTTGCGGCTGTCCGAAGGAATTTCTTATACAGATACTGAATATGTTTATTATCCTTTATTGAAGGCTCAAAATATAGTTTTCCTCGATATTCTGCTCTATAGATATTTTATTGGTCGTGAAGGGCAGACAGTATCTATATCTTCGCGAATAAATCATGCAAATGATATGTATATGATTTTGGATAGAATCTTATCAAAGCCATGCCCGATTTTTGAAAGCCTGTCAACAAGAAAAATTCAGTTGCATTTATTATGCACATTTATAGCTTCCTATTATTGGTCTATACTGGTGATTCAGAAATTGAATAGAGAAAATAATCTGTTCTTGGAAAAATTCGATGAAAGATTAAAGAAATGGGATGAAGAAGTATATAATGAGGTGGCTAAAGTGAAGTGTTTGGGAATTGCTTATATCAAATATTGGCGTTCAACAAGAAAGCAAATAATTCCTACAACAATATATTGTTGGCTTCGTCAGTTATCTGGTAAATATTGATATTTATACGTATGCAGATTGAATTTGCAAATTCAGTTGTTTGTTCGATATTCTTATGCTAAAAATTATTTGAACAGTATGTTCGAAGCTTTGTGTAGATAAGTGGTGATGATGATTTTATATTGGAATCAAATTAAATAATAATGATAGTTGTTAATTCACGGTTTTTGACTCAACCAATAACGGGAGTGCAACGCTTTTCTATTGAATTGTCTTTACAGTTGAAAAAGAAATTGGGCAGTCAAGTATTATTTGTGTCGCCTTCTAATATTTTGCATCATGATTTGGCTGAAATTTTAGAAGTTAAAGTGATAGGACGAAGGACTGGTCATGCTTGGGAACAATTTGATTTGCCTCTTTTTTTGAATCAAATGGGGAAGCCTTTATTGTTATGTATGGGAAATACGGCTCCTGTAGTGTATAGAAATAAAGTGTCTATTCTTCATGATGTAACATTCTTGCGTTATCCACAAACCTTTTCTAAGAAGTTTTTGATGTTTTATAGGTTAGTAATACCATGGGTATTACTAACTTCCAGACATGTGTTTACTGTCAGCAATTTTTCATTAGAGGAGATTGTTTCTTCCTACAAAATTGATAGGAATAAAATATCGGTGGTATATAATGCTGTTGACCAAAAATTTGCATGTGTTGAAGATAAAGGTTTGAGTGCAGATAAATACCTGTTTACGGTTTCAAGTATTAAAGTGAATAAGAATTTTGGAGTTGCTGTCAACGCTTTTAAGATAATACAGAAACGGATTCCTGATTTAAAATTGTATATTATGGGAGATATGAATGCTGATAGTTTCCGAAATATGGGGAATTTGATAGAGGAATGCAGTAAAAACCCTAATATTAAGTTGCTAGGACGTGTGTCAGACAATGATTTGATACGCTATTATAGTAATGCCGTTGCTTTCATTTTCCCGTCATTATACGAAGGATTTGGAATCCCTGTTTTAGAAGCTCAGGCTTGTGGATGTCCTGTCATTTCTTCCAATTCTAGTTCTTTGCCTGAAATACTTGGTGATAGTGCATTGATGTGTGACCCTAATAATACTAATGAATTTGCTAATGCGGTATTAAAGCTGGTAAATCACAAGTCTTTAAAAGAGATCCTTATTGATAAAGGATATGAGAATATAAAACGTTTCTCGTGGGAAAAGAGTGCAGAGAAATTGTTGGGCTATTTATAATTTAGAAGATTTATTTCTATTCTTGTAATTGTGGAATAGTATGTATTTTTATTCGAAAATTAGTCTTGGGGGCTTCCCTAAATTGAGTACATACTTGCTTTCTGTTACCTTAATTTTGTACTTACATAAATACTTTAAAGGTTAATTTATGCGTGTCTTACATATTTCAAAATACTACTTCCCTTATTTGGGGGGAGTAGAGAGTATCTGTAAATATCTTGTAGAAAGAATGCCACAACATATTACAAGCGTGGTATGTTTTAACAGCCAGCGGAAAAATGCTGTAGATGAGGTAAATGGGCATCGCGTATATCGGGTTGGAACCTTGCTGAATATTGCTCGTCAGGCATTGTCATTGTCATATAGGAATGGTTTACAATGGGCTATATTGGCAGAAAAACCGGATGTGATACAATTTCATTGGGCGAATCCGTTTCCTGCCATACTCTTGCGACTGGTAATGCCGAAGGATGTTAAGTTGGTATTGCATTGGCACATGGATATTATACGTCAGTGGTATCTGTATTGGGCTGTACGACCTTGGGAAAAATGGCTTATTAAAAGAGCGGATCATATTGTTGTGACAAGTCCACAATATAGGGACGGTTCTAAACCTTTGAAGAAAGTAAAAGAGAAAGTTCGTATAGTACCAAATTCGATTGATGAGAGCGTGTTTGAACTTCAAGCGGAAGATGAAAAGCGTATTCAAGAGCTTAGGGCATTATATGATGGAAAGCCTATTGTTTTTTTTATGGGCAGGCATACTAAATATAAAGGGTTAAGGCATCTGATAGAGGCTGAGCAATATATGAGGTCTGATTGTGTTATAGTGATAGGAGGTAAAGGTCCTTTGACAGAAAGTTTGAAAGCATTGGCGAAGAAACGTAATTCAACGCGCATTCATTTTATTGGCAGATTGTCGGATGACGATTTGCGCTGTTATTTGTATGCGGCCAGTATTTTTGCATTCCCTTCTGTGACAAAGAATGAGGCTTTTGGCGTTGCATTGGCAGAAGCCATGTATTGTTATACGCCGGCTGTTACTTTTACCATTAAGGGAAGTGGAGTTAATTGGGTTAATCTTGATGGAGTTACAGGTATAGAAGTACCGCAAGTAGGAAATCAGGATAAGGCTTATGCGGAAGCTTTGGATACACTGGTTGTAGATACAAATTTGCAGAAGGAGTATTCGATAGCAGCCCACAAACGTGTTGCAGATAATTTTTTAATAAAACACATGGTAGAAGCTATGGAAAAGGTATATCGGGAACTATGAGGCTTGAAATAATGGTTAAACGATGGGGGGTGTTGGGGTTATTTACGACCTTTGTGATATATACAGATGCCCAAATCAACTATGGTACTACTGGCTTGATGAACATGCCCACTGCCGACATGCAGCGTGACAAAACCTTTATGGCAGGTGGTAACTGGCTGAATCATCACGCTACCGTTCCCCGTTGGTGGTATGATACATGGAATTACTACATAAACATAACTATTTTCCCTTGGTTGGAAGCCGGGTACTTATGTATGGGGCATAAGGCAGTACCCACGGACTATGGTAATCGTTCGGGCTATTGGGTTCCTTCTACGTATGGTAAATTTATTAATCAGGACCGTTCCTTTCATTTTCGGCTTAGAGTGTGGAAAGAAGGCTGGTGGAAAGAATGGACCCCCCAGATAGTTCTCGGGGCGAATGATGTGATAGGTGATTCATGGAATGGAGGATCGCTGTCCAAACCTTCAGAATTAAATTATGGTAATGGTTTTCTTAACCGCTATTATTTGGCCATAACCAAACATTTTTATTTTGAGAATGTGGGTACATTAGGTGCACACCTGTCATGGATATACAGCAACCGTTTTGATAACAAGTTGAATAATCCGGCTATGGGTGCGAATTTCCGGTTTCATTTGAAGGACAGTGATTCTTGGGTGCATAAAGCCATTAATGGTGTTAATTTAATGGCAGAAGTGGTTCCTGGTTATACGGATGTGAAGGAGGATTTGACTTTTGACCCTGACGGGGCGAAGTATCAGGTAAATCTTGGTATGGAGTACAGCTTCTGGAAAGACTACATCAACGCCGTAGTAGAACTGAACCGTTGCAAGTACTTTTCCGGTGGCTTAGTCTTCAAAATCCATTTAAAATAATAAAAAGCGCTCATTCATAGGAATTTCCAGATAGAATTCGTTTCTTTGCGGTCAGAAACCATAAAATCATCTTTATTATGTCATCCCGCTTTGTAAACCCTTTCACGGATCTCGGCTTCAAGATAATTTTCGGCCAGCCTGCCAGCAAGGCCCTGCTGATAATCCTGCTTAACGAACTGCTGTCCGGTGAGCATCACATTGAAGACCTGACGTTTCTGGACAAGGAGGACCGTTCGGAGAATATTCACGACAAGGGCATCATTTATGACCTTTACTGCCGTACCTCTACGGGCGAGTACATCATAGTGGAGATGCAGAATCGTTGGCATAGCCATTTCCTGGACCGTACGCTTTATTATGTGTGCCGTGCGGTGAGCCGCCAGATGGAGAATCCGTCCTCTAAAGAGGTATGTGTTCCCGACACTCCGTTGGAGGGGGATTGCGGCCTGCTCAGGGAAGAAGAGGCTTCTTACGGTCTCCGTTACAGGCTTCCTGCTGTGTACGGCGTTTTCCTGATGAATTTCAAGGAGGATGGTCTGGAAAGCAAGTTCCGTACCGACACGGTGGTTTCCGACCGGGACAGCGGCCGTGTGGTGAACCGGAATTTCCGTCAGATTTATCTCCAGTTTCCTTATTTTACGAAGGAACTGGACGAATGTTCTATTTTATCCGATAAACTAATGTATGCACTGAAGAATATGAACAATTGGAACAGAATGCCCGATGCGCTGAAAGAACAGGTTTTCAGCCATCTTGACCGCCTTGCCGCCAAGGCTCACCTGTCTGAGGGTGACCGTATCGCTTATGATAAGGCGGTGGACCGTTATAACGTGAGCCGTATTGTGGAAAATGATATCCGTGAACAGGCTGTCGCGGAAGGAAAAGCAATAGGAAAAGCAATAGGAAAAGCAATAGGAAAAGCGGAAGGAGAGGCGGAAGGACGTTTGAAGGAGCGTTTGGAAATCGCCCGTAAACTGAAAGAGAACGGTTTTTCCATAGCGGATATTGTCCGGGTTGCCGGACTTTCAGCGGAAGAAATTGATAAGCTGTAACGGTGTGCACGATTGTACTGCTAGGTGATTTGCTTCTGTTTTGTAGAAAGATGAATAGGTGGGTGGGGTAAATTAAGAATGATGTCAATGTCGGTTTTCTATAGGGCTATCGTATACGATTAGTATGGTAGTCTGTAGATTGAGTAAATTCATTATTGTAAAACCTTTCTACAAAGAAAAACAAATCATACGTAAGGGCATTCTCCATGCAGCTTCCCCCAAAGAAGAAACTGCATGGTGATTGCCACTTTCTTTATTATTTCTCCAAGTACCCGAATACCCCCTCCGCATCGAAACACGGACAAGCCTTCGGGATACTTCCCGGCATATCCCTGTGTCCCCTTATCCGGACACCGGGAAAGATTTTCACCATCCGCATCAGCAACAAAATAAATTGTTCCGTCTGTTCCGGTGTCCGGGTATCTGTCGGATGTCCGTCCGCATCCAGACCGCCCTCATAACAGATACCTATGCTGCAACGGTTCCAGGGGCGGCAGTGTGCACCCACTTCCAGAAGCTTGCGGTGCTGGGTCACACTTCCGTCACGACGGATATAAAAATGATACCCCACCGTGCGGAAACCTCGCGTTTTGTGGTCACGGAGCAGTTGCTCGGCGGTGTAATCCCGGGTGGAGCGTGTGGCGCTGCAATGAATGACGATATATTTCACGGAAGCGGAGGATGCCATCATCGGGCCGTCCTCCTGAGTGAGGAGAGCACGTTCGTTCGGAATCTCTTCCTCACCGATTATCATAGGGAAAGTTTCTTGAATCATGGTTGAATTGAAATAGGGAATTAAGAATTAAAAAGTGTCATGCGATGGGTCAGGGGCTTTTTAAAAGAGAGTGGTGCAACTGGTTACGCCCAAGGCGGTGAGCGCTGCTATGGCAGCTTGGATAATGGCGTGCAGAATTTGCTTCCAGGTGATTTTCTTTGAATTGTTCATAGGAATATTTGTTTTAAAGGATTTGTTTTTTTCTGTCATTCCGGACAAAGACGAGGAATCTGTGGGCATAAAAATGATTGCATTCAGATTCTTCACTTTGTTCAGAACAACAGGTTCATCTCAAAAAGACAAAATACTATCAGACTTCAGAAGTCCGGAAAGTTCAGGCGTTTTCTTCCGTCTTGTCATCCGGTCCGGAAGCCTCTCCCGTCAAGTCCACAGTGTTTTTCCCCGCTTTCAGGGCTTTAACCACCAGCTTGGCAGCCTTTCGGGTAGGGACCAGGTTGAATACGCTGTCTTTCAGCAAGCTGAGGAAACGGGTTCCGGCTTTCCAGCGCACGTTCAGGTCTTCCACATGGATGGCGGGATTGTATGTTTCCAGTGATTCGGCTCCCATGCTGTTGATATGAATGGAGAAAGTGCCCAGATCGCCCATCTGGATGCGTTGTCCTGCCAGAAGCTGCTCCCGCATACAGTCCACCGCTTGGATCAGGACCGCCTGGATGTCGGCACGGTTGTATTTGGAGCCGTGAGTCGAGATATGCTCGGCAAACTTGTCCAGTGTCATGATTTCTGAGTACTGGGCGTTGGCGTAAGCCTTCTTGGGAGCATCCTGGTCACTGGGATTGGCACGGAGTGAGATACTGTAGTTGATCATCGTTTTTGTTTTTAAAGGGTTATTATTATCGGAAAAGTGTCAGGTAGGAGCAAGGCGCACACTGCTGCGGCATCCGGTGAAACTTGGGGCAAGATCCGCGGAATCTTGTACCAGGATTTTTGTAATCTTGTGCCGGGTTGCGGCTTCTTCCTTCTGACACTGCAAAGATAACTTCACGTCCGTGCGGCGTGACCCCTTCCGACCCCTTTTGACCCTTTGGGGAAACTGTCCGGGAACTCGGCCAGCACTTGCGTCATGTGGTGACTTCAGGGGGGGCACGCTTCCCTCTTTATTCTTTCCGCGTAATCCACGCTCAAAGAGAGAGGAAGAGTTCTCGGACAGTCTGTGGCAGATTCCAGGGGGAATCACGGTTCTCCCAGGTGGAGATAGACGAGTTGCAACTGGCGGCAGGTGAAGGATTTCTGACAGGGATGGTATCCAGTGGCTTCCAGGGCGTGGAGCAACGGTGCGCACCGGGCGATCCAGCGCATCAGATGACGCACGGCTACTTTCGGCGTACTGTCCGGAAAATAGAGAAGGGCTGTTTCGGTCTTATTCATGAATGGTTTCTTGTTTAACGTGAGTTTGATAGATGATGATAATGAACCAACGGCCAATCACCTACGGATAGAGTGCGGCCCGGTTGGCACATTGGCGCATTGGTAAATTGTACATAGCAGCAAATCAATAAATCGGTACATTGACACATGGGCAAATTATTCAAATCCCCTTTCGGCATAAAGCGTGCCCGATTGTTTTTATACTAACCGGCATGGAGTGTCGTATATAAAGTTTATCCGGAGTTTTCCGAACAATCGCAAAGAACTGCCACAAACGATTTTTGCTATCCGGGAACAACGGCCGCACGGAGCAGCGACGGGGACACGGGGACAGTGGGGACAGCCCCTTTTTTCCTCACACACACATGCGTGTACATATAGAGAGCCGCGTCAGTTCTTGTGATACGTTCCCTTGCCGTCCACACTCACCAGCGCCCCCTGTTTGGTGAGCCGTTTGAGCCAGGTCAGCGCGGTGGATTCAGGTATCCTCCTGTCGTGCGCTTTTTCCAGCAGCATCCGGCGGGTAAACTCGTCCTCCATCTCGGCAAAGAGCATATCCTTGTCCGCCGTGCTCCGGCGCTTGATAACGGAGGAGGACAGAAACGAAAGAACATGGGTGGCGTGCAGATAAAGCGGCTCCACCAAGGCAAGCACGGCATGGAAATCATCGTCTGTAATCACCAGGTTCCAGCGCGGGATGATACGGTCCTTCAGATTATCGGAAGAAATATGCGCGTCAGGTTTCACCAGAGAAGGGTCTTCCAGGCTTCGCAGGATGGCGACTATCGACATCATGCGGCACGCATTGACGGCAAGACGGATGACGGAACTGCTCATCTCGTCCCCGTTGATCTTGCCGGAGCGATGGAACAGCTTGTCGAACAGGAAGTTGAACTGTTTATGCTGGGCATGAGTCAGCTTCAGGGTAAACAATCCCCGAAGCGTCAGCTCGTCCAGCGTGTTTTTCCATTCGTTGCCCATCAGGCGGAATTCCTCGTCCACATCCACCTCATCCTCGCCGAACTGGTCCGCCCACTGGGTGACGCGTGGCATATAATAAAAGTTCTGCCGGGAGAACAGACCGTTCTCCGCCGTGGGGATCAGGGGCTTTACCTGTGCGGGCGTACCCGAGAGCAGCACGGAGAGGTAGCTTCTGCTCACCTCCTGATATTCGCGGTCGGTGCGCCGGTTGTAGGACAGGCGGTCGTGGTCGAACGCCTTGCGCAGCGTGTCGCTCCAGTTTCCGTATTCGGTCCCTATGGCGGTGGATACGGTGTCCGCCTCACTTTCGCAGATGATGCCCGTTCCGTTGGAATCCATGATATTTTGCAGGATGCCTGTTCCGGTGTTGTTTCCCGATATGAGGAACATCCGGTTGGGAGGCAATACGGGAGCTTCCTGATTTTTCCGTTCCTTGCCCAGAGAGTCGTAGGCAGCCTTTTCCCGGCGGTAAGTTTTCATCGCCTCTTTCACCTCGCTGCGTATCTTGTCGTGTATGGGTTCGATGAGGAGCCGTACCCATGTCAACGCGCTTTTTCCCGAGGCGGACGGGGCCACGATGAAAGTCTGCATACAGGGGGCCTGCCACTTCCGGCCGTACTGGCACCGCACTATGTGGGAGAGGGAGGCACCCAGTACGGTAAACGCTCCCAGGAGCAATATATCACGCTGTTCGGGATTTTTACCGAAGGAGATGATTCTCTCCAGCAGTTCCGGCCACACATAGTTCTGTGGAAAGGTAGGCAGGGGGGAATAAGGATCGGAGCCTTCGGTGAGCTGTTCCTCCTCGTCGGTATCATCGGAAATGTTATTTTCCACCTTATTATATCGCGCGCACGTGTGTGGAAAATCCGGGGCTGTCCCTGCTGTCCCCATTGTCCCTGCCTTGTGAGAGCCGGCGCTGCCGGAAATCTTCACTCCGCATTGCCCGGCCAGATGGAACACGGTTCCCAGATGTATATCTTCTTTATCGGCATGAAGCGCGTTCGAGAACAGTGCTTGTGCATTTTTTTCGTCGTATTTGGAGGAAAGGGAGCAGAGGGAGAGGAAATCATTGCGTCCCGCTTCTCCGCAATCGTTTGCGATGGCGAAAGCCAGTTGTACATATTCAATATAGGTAGGGGCAATGTCTGCGCCTGCCATGCGGACAGCTTCGGTCAGCTGCCGCAAGTTTTCTAAAGGATTATTCATGTTCATGATATTTGTTGTTTTTTGAGTGCCTGTTTAAATTTTGTCCGGCATTCTTTTGAGTATGTTTTTCTATTCGTTTTAAATTTCCCGGCGTATCAATGCTTCCTCGTCATACGAGAGGAAACAGGCCCGTACCAAGTCCTTGCCGGTACGGTCCACGCCTTTGCCGGAATGGTTTGTTTTTTTATCTTCCCTGTCCGGGTGGCTGCTGTGGAAATCATAGATTGCTTGTACGTAGTTCATCGCCCAGTGGATGTTTTCGGAGGTATTTTGTTTGGTGTCGGGTATGCGTGCCAGGTCGTAGGGGATGAACGCTTTTACTCCGTGTCCGCTGGGGCTGGTGAATGCCAGTACAGGGCGCAGGAGGAGGTCGTCGAACAATTGTCTTTTCAGCTTTTCCGCTTCCCGACGGGAATCAAGGTGGTCTATGTCCACCACAATCAAGCCCGACGGTCCGGTCAGGCTGTCGCTTTTACGGTAGGAAAAAACGCCGCAGGGAGTAACGTAGGGTAGCGTCTGTTGCTTGAGCATACGATAGACTTTTTCATCCCCGTTTTCCGTTGCCCGGCGCACGGTCTCGGTCAGTGTCTTCAGGCGTTCGCTGGATGTGATAAGTTTGTACACTTCCTGTAAGGTTATTTCCTTGTAGGGCGTTAAGGTGGGCGGCTGGATGATTCGTCCGGTGGTACTGTCCTTTACCGGTGATATAGGTGGCAGAAACAGTGACATTTTAAATTGGTTCATTCGTTTTTATTTATTAAATTTGCAAGCCCTGATATTTATGAATCAGGTTATTGATTTTCAATGTTACAAAGTTCGATATAATAACTGAGATACGTGTGTTTTTGTCCTGAACGGGGACATATAAATGATTATTCATATAAAAAATACGATTTAATCCGATGGAACATTTGAATCCTGTTGATCAGGCCCGGCAATTGGCTGCCGAGGTAGTGAAACGTCTGGGCCAGTTGAATCTGCACAGACGGGAGTTGGAGCGTAAGCTCCATGTGGCTAATGGCTTTTTTACCAGCCTGGAAGAAAAAAAATAACATGACGCTTCTTCTTTTTTTCGAGGTGAAGGCGGTTATAGAAGAACACTATGAGAGGCGTATCGAGTTTTACAGATATGTCAACCCGCCGCTGTCACGGGAGGCGGAACGTGAACTGGGGGAGTGGAAGGGAAAAGTGAGGGAGATAATGGGGATGCTTTGAGTAAATTCTTTAATGAGAAATTTTTGTCTGAAGAAAAATAAATTGTATATTTGCGAAAACCTACTTGGAGGAAAAATATGAAAACGACATCTGAATACATTGCATTATTGCGTAAGTATATGGCTGAGAATGCTCATAAATATGGCATTGTGCGTATGGGTATTTTCGGGTCTGTGGCACGTGGCGAGCAGACTGAAAATAGTGATGTGGATGTGTGTGTGGAAGGTCAGCTGCATGGCTTTTTCGCTTTAGCGGGTATAAAGCAAGAGTTGGAAGAATTATTGGGCTGCAAAGTGGATATTGTACGCCTGCGAGATAGAATGGATTCATTTTTACGTGAAAGAATTCAGAGGGAGGGCATTTATGTATGACACGTTGATCGCTTTCCATATATTGGATTTGATACAGAAATCTCTGGAAAGAATAAGTTTTCGTTTTTCGGATATCTCCTGTCCGGATGATTTTCTATTGAGTGAAAGCGGTATGATGAAACTGGATAGTATCTGCATGAAACTGACTGCGATTGGAGAAAGCATTAAAAATCTGGATAAGGTGACAAACAAAGAATTATTGGCTCAATATCCGGAGATTCCATGGAGGTATGTGATGGGGGTACGTGATATAATAGTACATCATTATTTCGATGTAGATGCTGATGAGATTTATCGTATTTGCCTGGAAGACATACCACAATTGCAGCAAGCGATAAAACGAATGCTGGATGATCTGAAGACGGATAACCTAATAATGGGATAGCTTTTCTTTACCAATATCGTAAAATTCTTTTCTGAAGAAAAGAAGTCATATTTTGCGGTAAACGCAACAGGAAGTGGCGGAGTTTGTTTATCTTCGTAGCGGTAATGCTAAAATGGAAAAAATGATGGAACAGCAGCAATTGAAGAAATGCCCGATAGGCATACAGACTTTTGAGGAAATAATCAACAAGGGTTACCTCTATATAGATAAGACGGAATATGTTTACCGGATGGCGTACGGCGCCTCCAAATATTGTTTCCTGAGCCGTCCCCGCCGGTTCGGCAAGTCATTGCTGACTTCTACGTTGCACAGTTACTTTGCCGGGAAGAAGGACCTTTTCAGGGGATTGGCCATTGAGAAGCTGGAAACCGAATGGACGGAATATCCGGTGCTGCACTTCGACATGAGTCTGGCGAAGCATGTGGACAAGGATACGTTGGAAAGCATGCTGAGCTTCCAGCTTAGCGGATATGAACAAATTTATGGCAAGCCTGAGGAGGCTGTGAAGCTGAACGACCGGATGACTTCACTCATCATGCGTGCCAACGAACAGACCGGCCGACAGGTGGTAGTCCTTATTGACGAGTATGACGCGCCTTTGCTGGATGTGATGCATGAGGAAACGGATCTTCCCGTTCTCCGTAACGTGATGCGCAATTTTTACAGCCCGTTGAAGGCGTGCGACCCTTATCTTCGCTTTGTGTTCCTGACCGGCATTACCAAATTCTCCCAACTCAGCATCTTCAGCGAGCTGAACAATATCTTGAATATCAGTATGCTGAAGCCCTATGCCGCCATTTGTGGCATCACTCAGGAAGAAATGCAGGAACAGATGACAGCTTATATAGAACGGCTTGCCGTTTCGCAGGAAATGAGCAAAGAGGAAACGTTGCAGAAGTTGAAGGAGAAATATGACGGTTATCATTTTACCTGGCCTTCGCCCGATATCTATAATCCGTTCAGCCTGCTGAATGCCTTTGCCAATGACGAGTTGAACAATTACTGGTTTGGCAGCGGCACGCCCACTTATCTGATAGAGATGCTACGCAAGTTCCACGTCCTTCCCTCCCAGTTAGGGGGAAGTATGCAGGCTATGGCTGCTGATTTCGATGCGCCTACGGAGAAAATGGAGGGCATTGTTCCTCTGCTCTATCAGAGCGGTTACTTTACGATAAAGGATTACAACAAGCTGGCCGAACTGTATACGCTGGACATTCCGAACGGTGAGATACGGATCGGGCTGATGCGCAGCTTGCTGCCTGGCTATCTGGCCCATAACACGCTGAAAGGCAATACGACCATCGCCCGTATGTATCTTGCGATAGCCGGGGGAGATATGGACGGGGCCTTGCGTCTTCTTCAGGAATTCCTTTCTACTGTTACGTATTGTGATAACACGAATTATGAGGGACATTACCAGCAATTGTTCTACATCATCTTCTCCCTGTTCGGGATGTATGTCGATGTGGAGGTGCGTACCCCCAAGGGGCGTGTGGATGTGGTGATGCGTGTTGCCGGTAAGCTGTATGTCATTGAATTGAAGCTGGGTAGGTCTGCGGAAGCGGCCATGGCCCAGATCAATCTGAAGCAGTATCCCGAACGCTTTTCCCTCAGCGGATTGCAAGTGGTGAAGGTGGGGATCAATTTTGATGTGGAGAAACACACCCTGGGGGATTGGGTCATAGAAGAATAGGCCGTATATGATGTAAGAACTCTTTCATTGCAGGGACGGTAAAAGCGAAAAATAATGGAACAGGAACTTTTCGATAGGATATCAATTAAGATGCTGAATATTTGTTTGTTTGAAGAAAAATTTCGTTCTTTGTATTAAGCTTGATTGCAGTTAACAACAAATTCAATCTAAAGATAAGGAGTATGAAGCGTCCTGAAATCGTGAAATCTATACAAAATGCCTTACATAAGGTTGCTCCTGGTATAAAGGTGATACTTTATGGAAGTGAGGCGCGGGGTGATGCGCGTAGTGATAGTGATATAGACCTGTTGCTGTTGATAGATAAGGATGTGGTTACTTTGGAGGACAAGATGCTTTTAACTGCTCCTTTATATGACATTGAGTTAGAAACCGGTGTTCAAATCAATCCGTTTATAGAGTCGATGAAAGAATGGGGAAAACGTTTCACTCCGTTTTATGAGAATATAATGAAGGAGGGGATATTGTTATGACTCCGGAACAGCGGTTTGATATTGTTTTATATAGGCTGAATTCAGCCAAATCATTGTTAGATGAAATAAAAGATCATATAGAGCGTGGTTATTACAATACGGCAATGAATAGGATGTATTATGCCTGTTTTTATGCTGTGAGTGGATTGTTGTTGCAGTCGGAGATAGACGGAGTCAAGAGTCATGAAGGTGTACGTCAAAAATTCAGCCAGCATTTTATTCTTACAGGTAAATTCCCTAAAGAATGGGGACGCTTTTATTCTATTTTGTTCAATAATCGTTCAGCTGCCGATTATGAAGACTTTAAGAACTTTGATTTAGCAGCAACTCAGGAAATGTATCCTAAAGTCTGTGCTTTTATAGGACTTATTGATAATTGGGTTTTCGATAAAAATTAATCCGTAAAGAATAAGATATTTACTATAGGCTGCATGCAATGATGCATGTGGCCTTCCCTCTTTTTTGTTGCCGGTAGCGACCGGCATCCGCATAATGTATTGCATGAACGACACTCTTCGCGACTACCAGCAGGAGATGAAGCTCCGCCTTTTCAAGGAGTGGGAGCTTCACCGAAGTGTGATGGTACAGATGCCCACCGGTACGGGCAAGACGCATCTGCTGGCCGCCATAGTAAGGGAATTCCTGCGTGGTTCCGGCAGCCGGGTATGGATCGTGGCGCACCGCCGGGAGCTGGTGGAGCAGATAGAGGAAACCGTGTCCCGGCACGGGATGAGCAAAGAGGACGGAAGGGTGAGGGTGATGTCCATCCAGTGGCTGTCACGAAACCGGAAGCACATGGATGAAGAGCCGGACCTGATCGTTATCGACGAGGCGCATCACGCCCTGGCGGAAACCTACCGGATACTTTGGGAGAACTATCCGGAGGCAAGGAAACTGGGTATGACCGCCACTCCCTGCCGGCTGAACGGCAAGGGATTCACGGACTTGTTCGACAGCCTGATCACTTCGTGGACTGTCGCGGAATTCATCGGAAAGGGTTGGTTGTCATCCTTTGACTATGTGTCCATCCGTGCGAACAGCAGGGAACAGTGGTTGATAGACTCGCTGAAGAAACGGGGTGCGGACGGGGACTACCAGGTAAAGGAGATGAACGAGGTGCTGAACCGGGAGACAAGTATCGGCCGGCTGTATGAGAGCGTGGAACGATATGCCCGCGGAAAGAAAGGAATCGTATATGCTGTCAGCATCGCCCATGCCCGCCGGATAGCGGCTTGTTATAGCGCACACGGACTGGAGGCTGTGGCTATCGACAGCAGGACTCCGGCTTCGGAACGCCGGGAACTGGTGGAGGATTTCAGACGGGGGAAGGTGAAAGTGCTGGTCAATGTGGATATCTTTTCCGAAGGCTTCGACTGTCCCGATGTGGAGTTCGTGCAGCTGGCACGTCCCACGCTTTCCCTGGCGAAATACCTGCAACAGGTGGGGCGTGGGCTGAGGAGGTCGGCAGACAAGGCGTCCTGTATGCTGATAGACAATGTGGGTCTGTACCGCATCTTCGGTCTGCCCGCCCGGAACCATGACTGGGCGGCGATGTTCGAGGGGCGGATGATTGGCAACGCGCTGTCCCGGGCACGGGCGGAAACAGGCAGGCTGTCTGTATCCGGTCTGCTGCCGGAGGAGGAAAGACAACGGGAGGATGAAAGACAGCGGGAGGATGAAAGACAGCGGGAGGATGAACTGGAGGTGGTGATAACGCACGACCGGCTGATGGACTTCCTTACAAGCCGGGAAGATTCCGCAACGGAAAAAGGCGGACAGCCCGTTTTGAAAAGTTATTATGACAGACAAAGCGGGCTTTGGGGATTGAGGCGCGGGGAGAGGATGACGGTAAGGCCCCGGTATCCGGAAGTGTTTGATATCTGTGGAGACCGGGCGGCAGTGAGATTCGGGAATAACCGGGCAGGTGTGGTGAATGAAACCGGACAGCCCGGAATACAGCTGGACCGCTGCCGGAAAATGAAGTTCATGAAGGGGGATCTGCTTGCCGTGACAGACTGTGCGGGCAATGAATCTTACATCGACCTGAAGGTAAACAGAACCTATCGGGAGAAACCCGTGGTGTTGTCATTCGGCTGTATGGAATTGCCATACGGCGGTGTGGAGCTGCTGAAGGTGGGAACGTTCTTTTTCAGCCGTACCGGAAAACCGTATGTCTCCATGCGAGGGGTGGATCAGAACGGCATCTACTTTTATGACTTTTATCTGAAGATACCGGATTACCGTGTTCCGAAGGACTGCCAACTGGTGGATCCTGTCTGGACTACCTTGTTTGATGTTTTCGCCTGTGTGCTGGCAGGGGATGAGGAGGAAGTGTATTGGTGCTGTGGCCGTCTGGCGGACCGGAGCATCGTGGTGATGGACGGGAACGGGAATTATTATCATGTGGAGAAAGGGAAGGAAAAGCGGTATATAGCCTGTAACACTCCCCGGCCGGGCGAGGAAGATTTCCATACGGTGATGGAACGTCTGAAGGAAGAAGCCGGGCGGCGTGCCGGGATAGCTCAACGGAAACAATTGCAGGAAGAGGAACAGAAAAGGCTGAAAAGGTTGGAAGAGATCAGGGATGCATTGCCTTTTCGGATGGGGATGAAATGGGGCTTGAAACTGGGGGAACGTATCATTGTGCCTCCCAAATACAGGAAGATTCTGCCTCCTGTGGGCTATTATTGCGCTTACGAGGAAAACGCCTGCCAATGGGGAATAATGGCTCTGGACGGAAAAGTGGTGGTGGAGGCCAGATACCAGAAGGTGGATATAGAATGCAACGGTACGGTGCATCTGACGGTGATTCCGGGTAAGGTGAAGACCATAAAACTCTGAGCGTTTGCCGGAACGGAATGCAAATGGCGCAAATGACACAAATAGGAACGGGGATAAATTTGTGTCATTTGCGTCATTTGCGTTCTAAGTAGTCACCACTAGGTAATTCGACGCTATGCCTTAAGCGACCGGTTAATGCTGTCAATATAATCCAGAATCTCCTGTCTGCCTGTTTTCTTTTCAGAGGAGGATACGAAATGAGGAGGGAGTTCTTCCCACTGTTCTGTCAGTTTTTTCAGATATTTGTTTACATTATCCTTAACCTTGCCATTGGTCAGCTTGTCGGCTTTGGTGAAGATGATAGAGAAGGGTACTCCATTTTCTCCCAGCCATTCCATAAATTCCAAGTCTATTTTCTGAGGCTCCAGACGGCAGTCTATCAATACAAACAGATTGGTCATTTGCTCGCGTTCCAGGATATAATCCTCGATAATCTGCTGTATCTTTTCTACCTGTTTCTTGCCCCGGGAGGCATATCCGTATCCCGGTAAATCCACCAGATACCATTCTTTATTGATCAGAAAGTGATTGATCAGCAAAGTCTTCCCCGGAGTGGAGGAAGTCATAGCCAGTTTGGGACGTTTGGCCAACATGTTTATCAGACTCGATTTACCTACATTTGAACGGCCGATAAATGCATATTCGGGCAGGTTGTCCTGCGGGCATTTCTCTACTTTTGTGTTACTTACTACAAATTCTGCACTGAGTATTTCCATAATTCTTTGTTTTTATACTTAAACAAGTCAGCCCCATAAAAGTCAGGAAGCCGTTAAACATTAACATTTCATAGCCAAACTGATAGCCGGTGGAGGTGAACACCAGCCGGTCTATGGCATAGCATAATAGCGGCGAGGCGATGGCTATGTAAGGAACAAAACGGTCGCGCGGCCGCATTGGGGTGAACAGCCCGAATGCAAACAGCCCCAACAACGGGCCGTAAGTGTACGAGGCGATGGTATAGATAGCGTCGATGACACTCTTGTTGTTTACTGCCTTGAACAGCAGGATGAATCCGATAAAGAGGACTGATATGCAGAAGTGCACGAGCTTCCTCCGTCTTTCCGCTTCCTTGCCGGACAAATGGCTTATGCCCGCTATGTCTATACAGAAGCTGGTGGTGAGGGCGGTCAATGCCGAATCGGCGCTGGAAAAGGCGGCTGCAATGATGCCGATGGTAAAGAATATCAGTACGGCGAATCCCAGATGGCCTTCCGCCGCAAACAAGGGCAGTATCTCATCCCCGGCTGCCGGCAGGGGGATGTTCAGTTGCGAGGCGAACAATAACAGCAGGATTCCGAGTGACAGGAACAGGAAATTGACCGGAACGAATGAGATGCCGTAGCAATACATGTTCTTTTGGGCTTCACGCAGGTTCTTGCACGACAGGTTCTTCTGCATCATATCCTGATCCAGCCCTGTCATGACAATCGTGATGAAGATGCCGCTGAAAAACTGCTTGAAGAAGTTCTGTTTGCTGTGCCAGTCGTCAAAAACAAAGATACGGCTGTGCTCATTTTCCCGGATGGCATGTACCAGTCCCGGAAAATCCAGATCCAGCTGGCCGGAAACCTCATAAAGTATTAATCCCAGCGCCAGCAGCAGGCAGAGTGTCTGCAAGCTGTCCGTCCACACAATCGTGCGTATGCCGCTGCGGCGGGTGTACAGCCAGATCAGTAAGACAATCCCTATCACCGTGGCGGCGAAAGGAATATGAAAGGCGTCGAATACATAATGCTGGAGGATAAGGC
>NZ_JBCOCI010000078.1:0-16482 GCF_040929485.1 Phocaeicola sp. RTP21198st1_B8_RTP21198_201120
AAAATCCTGAGCAACTTTTTGTTGCTCAGGTACTTAAAAAGTTTAATTTATAATAGTGTTGCGGAATTAAGGATAAGCAGAAGATAAAAGAGAACCACGTCCACTTCTAGCCTCATCTTTACCTTCAACATTAGTGCTGACGTAACGTGCATCCAATTCAAAACTCAGTCCTTTTGCCAACTCTTGTTTCAATTTCAAGTTAGTAGAGAAACGTTCATAGCCTGATTTTATTTTAATACCATCATCATTCAGATAGTTAACAGAAAATGATATTTTCGTTTTTTCACTACCACCATTTATGGTTACATTGTGATTTTGAGCACTAGCTGTACGAAGCATGTCATCAGTCCAATTATGGGAATCCATATTCGCATATTCACTATAATGATTACCATATTTTTCTCCTAAACCAAAATAACTAGCCATCTGATCTCCCATTCCCAATGCAGTTCCATATCCCCAAGTATGTTTTACATAATCCTGAGCAGACATAGATTCTGGAGTCTTTGCAGCCCATTTACTTTGATAATATCCACTATATGATACAGAAACCCTATCTTTATCCGCACCTTTAGTCGTAACCAAAATTACACCATTTGCACCACGAGCACCATAAATAGCTGTTGAAGAAGCATCTTTCAAGACATCAATTGACACAATCTGATCTGCAGGAATATCAGAAATAGAACTAACCGGGAAACCATCCACTATAAAAAGAGGATCATTGCTTTGTGAAATAGAGCCTCCTCCACGTACACGAATAGAAACGGAAGCTCCAGGACGACCATCTTGAGAAACGACAGAAACACCTGCCAATTTACCTTGTAAAGCCTGAGAAACATCGGCAACCGGATTGGCAACTAAAGCTTCATTACTTACCGAAGCTACTGAACCTGTCAAGTCACGTTTCTTCACAGTACCGTAACCAATAACCACAACTTCGTCCAAAGTTTCGGTATCTTCTTTCAGTACGACATTAATTGTTTTTTGATTACCCACTTTCACTTCTTGAGTAATGTAACCTATATAAGTTACAGACAAAACATCATTGTCTTTAACCCCAGAAAGCGAAAAATTACCATCGAAGTCCGTAATGGTACCATTAGTCGTTCCTTTTACCAAGACGTTTACACCAATCATCGGTTCACCTGCAGCATCTTTAACAGTACCGTTCACCTGACGACCTTGAGCAAAAGCAACCAAACAAAGCATACTCAAAAAGAGAGTTGAGATAGCTTTTCTAGCTAATTCTTTTAGATTCATAAGATGTGTTTTTATAGTTATTAAAATGTTTTTTTAAGGTTTTGACCTTAGTTTCACTATTGCAAAATTACGTATATAACGTTACCTTGATGTGTAGTTTTTATCTTTTTATGTGGATTTATTAGGTATTTTTCACGGGTTCCAATTATTCAACACAACAAAAAAAGGAGACCTCCACCAACGTAGAAGTCTCCTTTTCAAGCAATTACAAAATCAATCTAGTCTATTGGGTTCCAATTACTTTGAGTACGAAAAATAGCATCGACCGTCACCGCCTCAGCTTCTTTCTTTGTTAACTGTTTGCTCCATGCCACCCTTTCCGAAGCATTTGCGCCCTCACCGGTATTTTTATATTCCATATAACGGGCTGTTTCTTCATTAGACTGCTTGCCCCAATTGTGCCATCCGGCAGAAACAATATGTTTCCCCAACTCACATTCTATAAATAAGGTATAAGCATATGGACGCCAAGGACGACCTAAATACACTTTATCAACTCCCGGTTCTGCCGTCAGCTTACAGTGCTTAAAGACATATCCATATTTAGCCTCTTTCGGAGTAGAAGCAGCCGTTACATACGAATTGCGTTTACTGTGAATAATACAATCTTCAAATAAAGCGGTGGAAGGACCGAAAATAAAGTCAGTAGTACCATCAATATAACAATCTTTAAAATAAAGACGGGTAAATTTAGCACCGGTATAAATAGTGTCCTGATTACCCAAGATACGACAATTGATAAATTTCAAACGGTCACCTTCCGTATGTAAAGCTACCGCCTGTCCCAACTGAGCCGCATTATTCTCAATAGTCAAATTTTTAAAAGTGATATCACTACCCTCTACCTTCACCGTATAAGTGCGGAAAGTACCCATTTTATTTATATTCGCATGATCATCATAAGTAATAATCGTCTTATCACGATCTTCACCTATAATATCTATATTTTCCACCCATGAAGGAACAATCACTTTCTCCTTATATACTCCGTTCCTCACATAGATCGTAACAGTATAATCCATGAAAGCCCGCGCACTCTCTATAGCCTCCTGCAAAGTACGAAAATTCCCCGTTCCATCACGTGAAACTACAATTGTATCCTGACGTTCCTGAGCCCATGTTCCACTAACAGCAACCAACAGCAACAATAATCCTAAAACTTTCCTCATCGTATCACCCCCTATTATTTACATGCAGTTCCACAATTGTTTTTCTGAAACAAACGTTCCCATTCCAGACTGGCCATAATGAACGGACCTACTGCCTTCGCATCATTAGAACGTATTTTTTCAGTTATATAATAATTATAATCTCCGGTACGATACACTGGCTTACCTCCCAAACCCGCGACAGCACAACCCTTAGTGATAGAAACTACCCCTTTATTGTCCACTTCTATAAACTGGGTCAAAAGCCCTTCATACCCCTTTTTAGCCACTTCCATGTACGAAGGACAAATATATCCCTTACGTAACGCTTTCAACAGAGTATATACAAACATGGTAGAACAAGAGGATTCCAGATAATTCCCCTCATCCCCACTTCTGTCAATCACCTGATACCATACCCCTGTTGCAGGATCTTGAGTACGTTTAATCTGGGCAACCAGTTTATTCAATATTTCGATAACAGATTCACGTCCGGCTTCGTGTTCCGGTATAAAATCAAGTACATCCACACAAGCCATTGCATACCATCCCATGGCGCGTCCCCAACAATGTTGTGACAATCCGGTAGTTTTATCCGCCCACTTTTCACGCTTGCTCACATCACATGCATGGCGGTATAAATCAGTCTTCGGATCATAATTATGACGAGCCACTGTAACAAACTGATTGATAATATCAGCATAATCATTCACACGGTTGTTACGGTAAGCATACTCCGCATAGAACGGCTGCCCCATATAAAGCCCATCCAGCCACATCTGATTCTCATAAATCTTCTTGTGCCAAAAACCGCCATCGGCATTACGAGGATGCGTATCCAACTGACTGCGCAACAAATCCAATGCTTTCTTGTATTTCTCGTCCTTAGTCTGCTCGTAAATACGGAAAAGCATCTTTCCGGAATTCAGACGGTCAATATTATATTCCTCCAGTTTATAAGTTTCGATAGAGCCATCCTGATGAATCATTGTATCAGCATAAGCCACAGCATAATCAAAAAACTTCTTATCACCGTATGCATCATATACATCCAGCATAGCTTGAAGTTCCAGGCCATGACAGTAATCCCACTTCAAACGGGTCTGAAAATCCAATTGCCAGGATTCGGGACAACGCACCATCTCTGATTCCGCCATACGTACAGACCAAGGCTTATTACCACAAACCTGCTGAGCCATGCCCATCAAAGGAACAGCCGTAAGCAAACCGGACACAATAATTTTACAAATAGAATTCTTTTTCATGAAGACGTTTATTTTTAGTATTAGACCTATTTATTTTATGAAACAAAAGTAGTATTTTTCTCGAAAAGCAGTGTGCACTTTTCAACCTACTAAGTGTATTATTTGGTATTCGTGTGCGAAAACGGTTATTTTTGTGCACGATAACGATAAAAATCGTTCAAAAATTGTCTTTTTACTAATTATTATGCCTTTCAGGTTTGATAAGTTGAGAAAAGGTTTTATTTTTGGGGCAGTTTTTAATTTATACTATTGTAGAAAACACAGTCATTTACTATTAATTCACAAGAGAATGGAACAAGTTTTTAGTTATATCATCGGTTTAGGAGCAGCGGTGATGATGCCTATAATTTTTACAATCTTAGGCGTTTGTATCGGAATCAAATTCAGCAAAGCATTAAAAAGCGGTCTGTTGGTAGGTGTTGGTTTCGTTGGTTTATCAGTGGTTACCGCACTTCTGACCAGCAGCCTGGGACCGGCCTTAAGCAAGGTGGTCGAAATATATGGCCTGCAACTGAAAGTATTCGATATGGGATGGCCTGCTGCCGCAGCCGTGGCTTATAACACTTCCGTAGGGGCATTCATTATTCCGGTTTGTCTGGCTGTCAATATTCTGATGCTATTGACCAAGACCACCCGTACAGTCAATATCGATTTATGGAACTATTGGCATTTTGCTTTCATCGGAGCCGTAGTTTATTTTGCGACAGATAGTATTTTGTGGGGCTTCTTCGCGGCTGTTATCTGTTATATCATCACATTAATCTTAGCAGATTACACAGCAGACAAGTTCCAAGGTTTCTATGATAAGATGGAAGGAATTTCTATTCCACAACCTTTCTGTGCAGGTTTTGTGCCATTCGCTCTTATTATAAATAAGGTATTGGACAAAATACCCGGATTTGAAAAACTGAATATTGATGCGGAAGGTATGAAAAAGAAATTTGGTTTGCTAGGCGAACCTCTCTTCCTGGGTATCCTGGTAGGATGTGGCATCGGTGCATTATCTTGTAAAAACGGACAAGAAATAGTAGACAAGATTCCTTATATTCTAGGTTTAGGTATCAAGATGGGAGCAGTAATGGAGTTGATTCCCCGTATTACCAGCCTATTCATCGAAGGATTGAAACCCATTTCGGACGCTACCCGCGAACTGATCGCCAAGAAGTTTAAAGGTGCTGTAGGCTTGAATATCGGTATGAGCCCTGCCTTGGTTATCGGACATCCGGCCACATTAGTTGTATCATTGCTATTAATCCCTGTTACTATTTTATTGGCAGTTGTACTTCCGGGTAATGAATTCCTGCCATTGGCCTCGTTAGCCGGTATGTTCTACGTATTCCCGTTGGTATTACCTATCACAAAAGGAAATGTGGTAAAAACCTTCATCATTGGTTTTGTTGTGCTGGCCATCGGTCTGTATTTTGTAACTGATCTGGCACCTTACTTTACCAAAGCGGCACATGACGTATATGCCAAGACACAAGATGCCGCCGTAAATATTCCGTCGGGTTTTGAGGGGGGAGCGTTGGACTTTGCTTCAAGTCCTTTCTCATGGGCTATTTTCCATTTGACTTATTCATTCAAATGGATTGGTTCCGGAATTTTAGTACTGATAACACTATTCTTAATGGTGCTGAACCGTCGTTCCATCATTAAATACCAGAAAACAATGAAAAATTAAAATTTAAAGATAACGATTATGAAAAAATTAGCAATTGCAATGATGCTGAGTGTTTCTGCTTTGGCAGCTTCAGCTCAAGTAAATTACAAAGTACAGACCGCTTGCCATCCGCAAGATGTGAAACACTATGATACAGAACGTCTTCGTAGCTCATTTATGATGGAAAAGGTGATGGCACCGGATGAAATCAATGTTACATACACCCTTTATGACCGTCTTATCTACGGAGGAGCTATGCCAGTAAACAAAATACTAAAGTTAGAAACTTTCCGCGAACTGGGTCCGGAAATCACTTACTTCCTTGAACGACGTGAACTAGGGGTCATCAATGTAGGGGGTGATGGTGTGGTTACTGTAGACGGTAAAGAATATCCTATGAAATACAAGGAAGCACTCTATGTAGGTTGCGGAAATAAAGAGGTTACTTTCAAAAGTAATGACGCTACCAAACCGGCCAAATTCTATATCAATTCGGCACCGGCTTACAAACCATACGTTACTCAATTGATCACTACTGACGCTAAACTTCAAAAAGCAAATCCTAAACAATATGCTTTGGCCATTTCAGATCATTATGGAAAAATGGAAGACAGCAACGACCGTATTGTAAACCAATTAATTGTAAAGGATGTGCTGGAAAGAGTAAAAAACGGTGGTACAAATCAATTGCAGATGGGACTTACCGAACTGGCTCCGGGTTCTGTATGGAACACCATGCCAGCCCATACACATACCCGTCGTATGGAAGCCTACTTCTATTTCAACCTGCCTGAAGGAAATGCCATTTGCCACCTGATGGGCGAACCGCAAGAAGAACGTCTGGTATGGTTACATAATGAACAAGCCATTACTTCTCCGGAATGGTCTATCCACGCCGCTGCAGGTACCAGCAACTATACCTTTATTTGGGGTATGGGAGGTGAAAACCTGAAATACAGTGACAAGGATGAAATAAAATACACAGATATGAGATAAGTAGAATGGTACACACCATTACTCATTAACTCTTGTCATTCTGAATGTTGCAAGAAATCAACCCGTTTTTAGGTTTTTTGCGACATTCGGAATGTTTTTTTAGAAATCTTACCATTGTACCGATTTATACAGGCTTTCCACCAATTTTTGCATAGAGAATAGGTACAGAATGGTTATTTTTGCGTCTAATAAGAAAAACATAATTAAATCTATTATCATGAGTACATTTCAAAAAGTAGGTGAGAAGATGACAAACTTCAGATGGATAATCTGTGGTCTGCTATTCTTTGCCACTACAGTCAATTACCTCGACCGTCAGGTGCTTTCACTAACCTGGAAAGACTTCATTGCTCCGGAATTTCACTGGACGGATTCGAATTACGGAGATATCACAGCTATTTTTTCTATAGTATATGCTATCGCCAACCTGTTCGCCGGTCGTTTCATCGATTGGATGGGGACTAAAAAAGGTTATCTTTGGGCTATCTTCGTCTGGTCTTTAGGAGCTTGTCTCCATGCATTGTGCGGCTGGGCTACCGAAGAGACATTAGGTATTCATAATGCAGAAGAAATGCTTTCTGCAACAGGAGCTGTCGCTTCAACTATCGCCATTACCAGCGTTTATTACTTTATTGCTGCCCGAATTGTATTGGGTGTAGGTGAAGCAGGAAACTTCCCGGCAGCTATTAAGGTGACAGCCGAATATTTCCCGAAAAAGGACCGTGCATACTCCACTTCCATCTTCAATGCCGGCTCTACAGTAGGCGCGTTAGCTGCTCCGATCACTATTCCTCCCTTGGCGCGTTATTTTCAAAGCATTGGTGTGGGTAATGGATGGGAAATGGCTTTCATCGTTATCGGTGGCTTAGGTTTCATCTGGATGGGACTTTGGATGTTCCTCTACAAGAAACCCAATGTCAACCCTCGCGTGAATGCTGCCGAGTTGGAATATATTGAACAAGACAACAACAATCCTGAAGAATCTAAAGCACAACAAGCTGCCGCCAACGACTTTGACAACAAGAAGATTTCATTCTTGCAATGTTTCAAATTTCCCCAAACATGGGCTGTATTTGTCGGTAAATTCATGACTGACGGCGTATGGTGGTTCTTCCTTTTCTGGACTCCGGCATATATTTCGGATGTATATGGTTTCGCCTCAGACACAGGTACTGCACAAATGTTGATTTTCGTTTTATACGCTATCACCATGTTATCTATTTATGGTGGTAAGTTACCTACTATTATCATTAACAAAACTGGTAAGAATCCGTATGCAGCCCGTATGCAGGCTATGCTTATCTTTGCCTTGTTCCCATTGCTGGCACTGTTTGCCCAACCTTTAGGCAATTATTCATATTGGTATCCTATCATTATCATCGGTATTGCAGGTGCGGCACACCAATCATGGTCTGCTAATATTTACTCTGTAGTAGGCGATATGTTCCCCAAAAGCACCATCGCTACTATCGTAGGTATTGGTGGTATGGCAGGTGGTATAGGTTCATTCTGCATTAATATGGGATCAGGCAGACTGTTTGACTATGCAGCAGAAACGAATATGACTTTTATGGGATTCGAAGGGAAACCTGCCGGCTACTTCATCATATTCTGTGTATGTGCCGTAGCTTATTTAGTTGGTTGGATTATCATGAAAGCATTGGTTCCCAAATACAAACCGGTTGATGCCTAATTAAAGAATTCACCACAGACTACACATCTAAGTAGTCTGTGGTGTGTTTTCCCTAATAAATAGTTTTCAGAAGATGTTGATAGATAGAATTATGATTTAATATTTCAGGGACTCCTGTGATAAAAAGTTGCTTGCGTGCACGCGTTAAAGCGACATTCAGCTTACGGTCAATCTGTACGCCGTCTTCTTCTGTCAGGTTGGGCAGAAACCTTAATTGATAGAGGTGATTCACACAAAAAGAATAAATAATAACATCACGTTCGCTGCCCTGATACCGTTCCACCGTGTCAATGGAAATCCTACTCAGAGCAGGAATAGCCAATGTCTGAAGCTCTTTACGTATCAAAGCAATCTGACTTCGATAAGGAGTAATGACCCCTAACGTTCGATTCGGATCAAATTCCTCTTCATAAGCCAGATACACCTCTCTGGCCAAACCGGCAACAATCCGTGCCTCATATTGGTTTGTCTTTCCGGAAATGCTCTCCAAATCCTGTTCCGAAGGAATAAAACGTACTGGAGCCTCTATGTGTTCCAACTGATGAGGTAGTCCCAAAGCTTCCAATCTTCCAGCATAAAATGCTTTATTGGGAAAAAAAGCCACTCCCGGATGCATACGCCCCTGACGGCAAAGCATATCTATCGCTTTAGGAGATTCTTCTTTTAAATGAAAACGATAAAGCCGCTCAAACAGAGAATCTTTTAAATTAAAAAGTCCGACTTTCCTCAGTCCCTCATCATGCACTTCAGAATGTCCGCTATTCTGCAAAATAACGGCAGGTAACTGTTTATGATCACCTATCAAAATAAATTTACCGACTGCATTTCTTTCATCGGCAAACTTGGCACACAGAATACCCAACAATTGGGGTTCCAATATTTGGGTAGCCTCATCCACTATGGCTACATCAAAACGTTTTAATTTAAAAAGTTCAGCCTTAGCCGCAATAGAGGCCACGGTTCCAACATACACTCTGCAATCTGTCATACGGGTATTCACCTCCCGCCTGCTGTTACATTCCGCCAATATATTCTCCAACAGATGTCCTCTAAAACGTACATCACAGGAAAGTTCACTTCCCACCCGTATATAATCTATACCGGAGGTTATAGAAGAAAGTGACTGACATATTTCATCCACAGCCCGGTTGGTATAAGCTAGTAACAATATCTGCATAGATGATGTTGCATAAAAATGTTCCACCATTCTACGCAACGCTCTTGAAGTCTTTCCTGTTCCGGGAGGTCCCACCAGAAGAAAGTAATCACGGGCCGCTTGCGCTTTCAACGCCACTCTCTCAAAATCATCACCTGCCTGCGCTATAGCTTCATCAAAAGACGAATCAAAGCGGGGGGGACGTTGTCCCAGCAACAACTCCCGTCTTTCCGTATTCGCATCCAGAAAAGCAGAAAGTCCCAAATACATACTGCGAAATGTAGTATCCATCGTATCATGTTCTACAGCATAACGGCTGTCCGGAGGAAAGACCGAAACATTACGCTGTGTGGCACGTAGCCGAATACGCAATTCTGTATCTGTAATCTGCTCGATGTTACCCTTAAAAACCATTTTATTGGTCACATTATCCGAATCATGATTACGCTCATACAATACAACCACATCTCCTGTACGGAAATTAGGAAGAAACATTTCGTCATATTGCGGAATGGACAAGAGTATATAAGCCTTATGAACCTGTGACGCCTTATTCTCAATGATCTGCAAATCATATAATATTTCCCCTGCCTCACGTTTCTCATCCAGTGTACTCAGCCAAAGAGCTGAAGCCCCTGCACGTCCTTCATAATCCACATCCCCCGATTTGGAGGTATAAAGTTCTTTTGTAATGAAATTATAAAGCGTATAGAAATAGGCCTGCTCCAAAGGTTCCAATGCCGACAGTTTTTCTCGGAAACGTGAGATAGAAGGCTTCAGATACTGTTCCCAGAATTTTCCACGCAACTTTCTTTCATTCATTACCTCCGGATTAATTTGCGCTAACAAATTTCGTGTAAAATCAGAATGATTATGGAATTGTACCCCATACTCGGCAGCAACAATACGGTTGCGCAGATTGATAACCCGCCTTACCTGAGCCCACGATGCTCTGGCAGGGTATAATAAAGGATAACGGGTATAAAGCAAATAGGGATGCATACGCCGCCGGTCCTGTCCCATGCTGTATTCCAGTACCGCCATATATAGCAGCATCTGAACCTTGTTGTTTTCCTTGGGTTCCACTTTTCCCTGTATGGAGAATTCATCTGCTTTTCCCGATTTCATTTCGATAAAACTGCTCATATCCCGCTGCATATAGTCCAAACGTCCCTGAATACCCAATGCCTCACAAATATAAGACGGTTCCAGAACAGCATCCTTTTTATCCAAGTTATAACCAGGTTCCAGAAAAGTATGCTGCACGATATCCCGTATATGCTCAAAGTGCATCCGGCAATCCTTGGCAAACTCTTTCTCTTTGGACGGGTCACGAAGTTCGGCACAAGCAGCCAGTTCGATGGGATACTGCCGGAACGCCTTCTTCATACAGTCTATATAGTCCGGTTCCTCCTCACCTGCATGTATCCATTCATCCAGAAAAAGATTGGCTATATTTCCCAGCAGCAAAGGCCGGGCGTTATCAATCGGAACCAACCGGCTTAAAAAGTAATTTGCCGGATGGCTGCCATAATCCTTGTAGCATTCTGCCAGTGAACTGATATCTATTAGATAATCCGGCTCCAATACGATAAAAGAAGGGGTATAAATTCCTTCCCTATCTACAAAAACATCCAAAAGATTAAGCTGGGCATATCGCCAAAGTTCCTTTATAGTTTCTTCAAATTCATGGTTTATACCGGGTTTATTATAAACAACCCGAATAGGTTCATCAGCTATTATATCTACAGGATGTACATACAGATAGGTATCATCGGCATAATCAAAGCATACCCGTATACGACGGATGTATTCCTTCTTTTCTTTTTTCCCTAAAGATGTTATTTCTTGTTTAGGAAGAACCGAGAATAATTTCAAAGGAATATCTTGTGCAAACATCTTCCTATACGCAAAAGCCACTGCACGTAAATCACGTAGAAACTCTTCTTTGGCAGGAAACTTACGATGATTCAAAATATCATTGGAAGTCAAACGAAATGTATGTAACTGGTTCTGCTCTTTTATATCCAGTCCATATTGAGTGGCTACATAATTAATACGGGCGGCCAAATCAGTGGTCTGCAAACTATTCCCTTGTATCCGTTCACGCACCACACGCTCCAATGATTCACGCAATTGTCTGTAACGGCGTTCTAATGGCTGGTTCTCATCTATATAAAGCCTGTATAATTCTTCGTAATACTCTGCTATTTCTTCATTCATGCCGTAAAGATACACAATTTATCATTTATAGAATACCGGCATAATAATAGGATGGGTTTCCCATTTGCGGGTCATCGGATTAAATTCCCTCTCTGCCCCCGCTTCAATACCGAAACTATCCGATATTTTGAATTCCAAAGTACCTCCGTATGAATTTTGATTCATAAAAAGCTGAGAGGCTGGAGTCATGCCGTATCCATTATACACAGAATATGTGCCGAACATATTAATTTTCATCCTGTCATTAATGCGAAAAGACAATTTTCCCTTACCACCGAAATCATTAAAGCGGACTCCATATACATTGTATTTAGCAGCATATACTCCTCCTGTCACGGTTATAAAATCATTGAGCCGCTGGGTATACATCACCCCGACATTGCGTGCCTCGCCTATAGAAGGCAATCCTTGGAATGAATGATAACCACTCAGAATCCCTGTATTATTAATCTGACAAGCACGTCCATCTATATAATCATGGCCAAAAGGATTCCCGAAAAAAGTATAGGGAGATATTTTAGGCATTTCTTCACGAGGAGTTAAATCAAATTTTGGCATCCGCAGCGTATCAGATAAAACGGGAGGTGTCAACGTAGGAGGTTCGTTTATAAAATCCATACTTTTATCAACCTCATTCATCTCATTGATAAATTCATTGATTTTATCTTGTCGAATGATGAGCGTATCCTTGTCATTTTCAGCTTGTGCCAGACCATACAAGGAAAGAATGCAAAAGAATAAGAAAAAGCCAATGCGTTTCATTTGTAAATGTGTTTTTTCAAAATTACAATTTCCGCATTGACTTTTCCCGTTTCATTAAGACTTAATAAGACTTTTTGGCTGTATTCCTCAAAACACTATTGATTTACCATGGGAAGTTCGAACCATTTGGTAGAAATATAATTCTTATTTGAATCTACAGCAATCAATACCTGATCATTATCTCGGTTATAACTGCCATCATAGAGAAAAGGAGTAATTTTACTATCAAATTCCCCTATAAAAGAAAGTTTTCCATCCTTAGGGCTATACCACCATACTTTCTTTTTTGCGCCACTGATTTTAGTCAAGTCAACAGACATCGGGTTTCCGGAATAATTGTATACTAACAAATAATCCTTTCCGCGAGTAGCAATGGCTCTATCATAACGATTCCCATTCGTACCGGCAATCACACTTTGATCTGGTACACGTTCAAAATAAGGGAAAGTTAACATCAGATTCTTCAGATATTTCATCTGATTGAAGCCGGGATCCTGCATCGCCTTATACCAAGGTTTCTCTATTCCATCAGCCCCATATCCACCCGGTGTACCCGGTTTCAAGAACTGCATGATATTGTTATGTCCGTACGTATGTCCGCAAGAACCCGCAAAAACAGACCAATACCCATAGCGTCTTACATCACAGTCACGCCAGAGTGGCTGGGCAGGATCATGCAATCCCTGAGGAATACCTTCATAACTGGGTTCTGCATCCAAAACAGGCTTCAATGGAGTCATAGACAAAGCATCTTCTACATAACGCCAATTGTCCTCCTCCAATCCGGTTACAGAAGTATCACCATCTCCTTTTTTCTGACCATAGCGTCTGTGCCCACTTTGGAACATATTCATATCCATCCACTCCTTATTATTCAGATGTGCAGCACTAGATGTACGGCCAAACGGATGAAAAGTCATTATATGATTCTTGTCCACAGCAAGAATGCTGTTTGCCAAGGCTTCCCAAATCTCGGTATTCCGGTCGGCGTATGTATCTCCACCGATTACCCAAATGATATTAGGAGCATCTTTATATCGTTCACCTAAAAATTTACCATACGCCTTGGCCTCTTCGACATTCATCTTTCCGGAGCGTACCAAACCTCCCCAGATACATACCATCGCTATATAAATACCGTTCTGCTCAGCTTTCTGAATAATATAGTCCATGTGGTCCCAATATCCATAAACTCCTTTTCTGTCTATATTCTTAAAGTTAAAGCCATCTATCATGGAATACTGACCATAGAAATTCATAGCAGGGACTCCATTTATAGTCTGTACTTGTACCACATTAAATCCTGCCTGACGACAATGTTCCAGATAATAAGCAGCTTCATCCCTGTTCAGTTTCTCGGGCAACAGCCATCCTGTATCCCCCAACCAGAAAAAAGGAGTTCCGTCCGCATTCATCAGATAACGATTTTCTTTACTTACTTTCAGTCGTCCATGGCTCCAAGGTTTATAGATCCCGGACTTTCCTTGGGCTGACGCCGAAGTCAATTCTCCCCCCAACAAAAAGAGAAGAACAAATAATACCAGATTCTTGTTTTTCATTTGCGCATTTATCATATAAATTTCAAAGCCCAAAGTAACTTATTCAAGTAAACAATTCAGGGTAATAACTAGTCTTTTTGAGGGAATCTTTTAGCTTCCTCCGCTTTCAGGTTCAGCAAAACTGATTCAGGAACTTTTATAATAGTACCATGCTTATGTCCTTGCGGAATAGAAATCTGATTGTCTATAGGAGTAAAGGTCTTAAAATCCTTTGTCGCTACGGCTCCAAACCGACCTTCCCGATAAACATCAAAATAAATCAACCATTCATCACCTACTTTCACGGCACACGGTCCCTCGGAATAAGTCGGTGCAAATTTCGTTGACGGACTAGTATAAGGCCCTTCCGCCGATGGTCCGGACACACAGAACAGATCACTGTAACCAGGCTTACGATTGTCTTTTATAATTAATACATAGTCATTTTTATCACGCTTTACTATAAATCCGTCAATAGAATTAAATCCGGGATCATAAAATGCCTTTGCCGGAGCAAACGTTTGGAAATCCTTGGTCGTAGTATAATAGGCACGGTGACTTTTATTAGCTCCCAAACTATCGGCTGCCGTATATCTCTCTACTGGAATGGCAGAGGACCAGGCAACGATGAACTGTCCCTTTTCATCATCATAGAAAACTTCCGGTGCCCACACATTGTTAGTCAAAGAGTCTTTCATCACTTTGATTTCACGTTGTTCGCTCCAATGAATCAAGTCTTTAGAACTGGCATAACCAAATCCTTGTTCCCCATTCCAACTGATGGTCCACACCAAATGAAAGGTTCCATCCGGACCTTGGGTAATGGACGGATCACGCATCATCGAATTGGGAGCATATTTCTGTTCTTCGGTCTGTTTAGTGAAATAATTATAATAAGGGGTCTTGTTTCCTATTTCCGGTTTCAGCCATGAACCTGCAATACTATCCCAATGATAACCGTCATAGCTGTAAAGATAATGTAACCCGTCCAATGCCGGCTCACGATGAGAAGTGAAGATATAGACTTCCTTGTCAGGTTTTGTACAAGTAGTAAAAGCCAATAAGGCAAATACGAAAGAAAAAAATAATTTCATAGCATGCTGTTTTATGATGAATAAACCTTTTCCAACAGGACGAAACAACAAGTATTTTGTACTCTATACTTCTTAAAGTATCAATCCAAATCAATAATAAATATCCATCATATAACAAGATGTATCTCGAGACATAAAATACGAATTATATCCCGAGATAATCCTACATAGAATAATTATAAGAATTACCCTTTAGTCTCCAAATAAACCAGCTGCGTCTGCAAATACTCTTCCAGACCATGTTTACCATCCGCGCCACCGATACCAGATTTACGCCATCCGGCATGGAATCCCTGCATAGCTTCAAAATTCTCACGATTCACATAAGTTTCACCAAATTTCAACGCACGAATCAATTTAAATGCCATATCCAGATTCTGAGTATAAATAGAAGAAGTCAGCCCATATTCACAATCATTAGCCCAAGCAATGGCGTCTTCCACCTCTGTAAACTCAACAACCGGAAGTACCGGTCCAAAAGTTTCTTCCTGAATAATATCCATCTTTTGGGTACAATTAATCAAAATCGTCGGTTCAAAGAAATATCCTTTAGTACCGATACGATGACCACCGCATAGCAACTCAGCTCCCTGCTCAATAGCTTTTTTCACTTTCTCTTCTACTGATTTCAGTGCTTTGGCATCAATCAACGGACCCATATCGAGGTCTGTATACTGATTCGGATCCCCCACTTTCACCTGCTTGAATCCTGCCAACAGTTTCTCAAGGAAAGCCTCTTTTATACTAGAATGTACATACACGCGCTCACAACAATTACATACCTGTCCTGTATTAATAACACGCGAAGCAATAATGGATTTTACAGCTAAATCCAAATCTGCATCCGGCATTACAATACCGGGAGCCTTTCCCCCCAATTCCAAAGAAACCTTCGTCACATTGGCAGAAGCGGCTGCCATGGTTTGTATTCCAGCCTCCACACTTCCGGTCAGACTAACCATACCTACTTTAGGGTTAGCAGCCAGTTCATGTCCTATCACCGAACCACGACCGTTTACTAGATTGAATACACCTTTAGGCAACCCAACTTCATCTACAATCTGTGCGAAAACATATGCATTTTCCGGTGTCAGCTGACTCGGCTTTACCACAATTGTATTCCCCGTCAACAGAGCAGGAGCGGCCTTACGGGCAATCAAGAAAAAAGGAAAATTCCAAGGCAGGATGCCTGTTGTCACCCCAATAGGTTTCTTAAAGACAAATATATTTTCGTGAGGACGGTCACTAGGAATGATTTCCCCTTCATAACGACGGGCCCATCCGGCTATATAATCAAGATAATCAGCCGTAAATAACACCTCTACATTAGCTAATCCTCTTGTTTTTCCACCCTCCCGGATGATAATATCAGTCAATTCCTGTTCCCGCTTGCGGATACCTTGTGCAATCCGAGTTAAATAGCCGGCGCGTTCAATAGAAGTAAGACTTTCCCAAGAAAGCTGTGCCTTCACGGCGGCATTTATAGCTGCGCGTGCATCTTCCGGTGTGCCATCAGGCATTTTAGATATCACTTCTTCCGTAGAAGGGTTCAATACATCAATCCACTTATCGGATTGGTTTTCGATGAATCGTCCATCGATGTACATCTTTAGTTCTTTCATGGTCTTAAATTTAAAATGAGTATCTTATTTCTTTCAATCTGAAATATTCAAGCAGCTGTCTC
>NZ_JBCOCI010000078.1:16492-23650 GCF_040929485.1 Phocaeicola sp. RTP21198st1_B8_RTP21198_201120
TCAAGCAGTATTTTACAAATATATCGTTATTTATAAAGCCCCAAAATGTATTTTTGTTCATTAACATGGAAATTTATACACTTTAAGCTTTTTAAGAAACGAACTGATATTTACCGCCCGATTATACAATAAAGGTTGCCCACTCTATATTTCTTTCTCTTTTCCACGCAGATAAACAGAAGGAGACACGCCATAGTGTGTCTTGAAACAACGGCTAAAATAAAGCGGATCACTGATACCTACTTTATAAGAAACTTCGCTCACATTATAATTACCTTCCAACAATAATTCCGCCGCTTTCTTCAGACGAATAATACGGAAATATTCATTAGGAGTATGCCCTGTCAAACCACGAACTTTCTTAGAGAATACAGTACGCCCCAATTTCATCCGGGCAGCAAAGTCTTCCATCGTAAATTCCGAATTTCCCAACTCCTGCTCTATAATAGCCTGCAATTTATCAAGGAACTGTTTATCTTTATCAGAAGTATAAATAGCCGGTCGCTCTATACTGGGATCATTCACATATTTCTCACGTAACTTTTCACGCTGGTCAATCAATTGAACCATCCGTGCCAAAAGCAATTTTAAGCTGAACGGTTTGGTTACATACGCATCCGCCCCACTTTCTACTCCTTCCAATTTATTTTCGGTAGTTCCCATTGCTGTCAGCAGAATGATCGGAATATGACTGGTACTAAATTCATTTTTTAACTTACGGGTTACTTCATACCCATTCATTCCCGGCATTAGGACATCACATATTATCAGATCAGCATCATAAGTCCGTGCACGTTCAAAACCCGCCACACCATCAGCCTCGGCTACCACC
This sequence comes from Phocaeicola sp. RTP21198st1_B8_RTP21198_201120, assembly GCF_040929485.1. Lineage (NCBI taxonomy): Bacteria > Pseudomonadati > Bacteroidota > Bacteroidia > Bacteroidales > Bacteroidaceae > Phocaeicola > Phocaeicola sp. RTP21198st1_B8_RTP21198_201120. The sequence goes on from NZ_JBCOCI010000078.1 coordinate 17,325, forward strand.
TCAAAATAAACAGATATTTCTTTCTTCAAAAATTCACGAATATCAGTATCATCTTCAATGATCAATATCTTTTTCTTGTTTAAAGGAGCCGCCATCTGTTCTTCTTTTACGAGACGGCACGGAATGCCTTCGTCTGTATGATCCGTTTCTTCCATTAAGGCTGTAGAGATCAAAAAATCTTTTGACTCATATACAGAACTATCCAATGGCAAAGTGACTGTAAAAACAGAACCCTGTCCTTCATTCTCCGCATATTCAATGCTTCCTTTATGCACATTTACAAGTTCGTGAGTCAAATGCAACCCGATTCCCATACTATCACCAGAGAAACTACTTTGCATAAATCGAGAAAAAAGTTGCCCGCGTTTCTCCAAAGGAATACCAATACCGGTGTCTGACACGGAAATGATCAATTTTTTTGTTTCTTCTTCCACATCTACCGAACAAACTATTTTCCCGCCCTCCGGTGTGTACTTAAATGCATTGGACAGAAGATTATAGACTATCTTATCCAGTTTACCTTTATCAACAAACATAGGATAAGAACTGACAGAAGGAATAAATTTAAATTCCATTTCTTTAGATTCCGCCGTTTCCCTAAAACTCAGAAATATATCGTAAAGAAAAACGATAACATCTGTTTCTTCTAATGAAAGAACCAGTTTATTATTCTGCATTTTTCTGAATTCCAGCAATTGATTGATTAATCTGAGCATCCGCTGCGTGCTTCTATCCATCACTTTTATAGGATAAGCCAATTCTTTAGAACCCCTACCCATAGCCTCTATTTTTTCCAAGGCTCCTTGGATCAACGTCAACGGGGTACGAAACTCATGAGAGATATTGGTAAAAAAGACCAACTTATATTCTGTCAACTGTTTTTCTAATTGAATACGATTCCGCAAGATAGCAAACTTATGGATTAGTCTGAATGTCATATACATTGCCATACAAATCAGCATTATATAAATGGCAAAGGCCCAACCTGTTTTCCAAAAAGGCGGAGTAATAACAATCTGTAATACGGTTTCATCTTCCCCCCATACACCGGAAGCACTGGATGCTTTTACATGTAACTGATAAGTACCCGGCAACAAATTTTTATAAGCTGCAAAATTCAAGGAGGAAGGGACTCCCCAATCTTTATCGTATGGAATTAACTTATAAATATACTTGGCATCATTTGCCATAGAATAGTCAAAAGTAGAGAAATCTATACTGAATGAATTCTGATAATATTTCAATTCTATTCTATTTGTATAACTTAATGCCTCTGTCAAAGGAGAATCAATATCCCCGGGACGAACAGAAATTCCATTTATTTTTAAATCAGTGAGAACCACCGGAGAAACGACATGCTGTGGCATGACTTTTTCAGGATCGACCACAACCAAACCATGATTCGTTCCAAACAGCAAATGTCCGTTTTTCATAACACAGGCACTACTCTCCAAATAGACATTGCCGGGCATTATCGCTGAAAAAAAGAAACTATCAAAAACCTCCGTATCCGGATCAAACCGGGACATTCCATATTCGGTACCCAGCCAGATTTTTCCATCTCTATCCTCCACTATAGACTGGACTACATTATTTACCAACCCGTCATCCTCATCATAATGCCGGAATTCCAACTGATCATAAGTTTGTCCTGACTGGCAGACAGAAAAGCCTTTACCGGTGGTTCCAATCCACATACGACCTTTGCTGTCACAAAAAATATTACGAATTTCATTGCTACGTATTTTCCCATTATCCAAATTATAAACGTAATACTGCCGCGAATCATTCAACAAAGAATCCGGATGGAATACATAAATACCATTATTGGTTCCTACCCACATCCAATGATTCCTATCAGCAGTAATAGTACGAACCTCTTGCTCTCCAAAACTCCCCTTCAAAAAATGACGAAACACAAAATCGTTTTTCTGATAAACAGCCAAATCGAGTCCTCCCCCGAAAGTTCCAATCCACATTCTATCCCGGTAGTCCCTATAGATATCATAAATATGATTATGTGCAAGTGAATTCACATCATCAGCCCGATGCACATACCATCTATCGCCTATACATAATCCATTCCCACGGGTTCCCATCCATACTTGCCCTTTGTCATCCTCTTTGAGAGCAAAGACACTAAGATGATAATAATTTCTTAGCAATAAATTCAAGTGACAGTCATAAGCAAACAATCCCCCCCGACGATTTCCTACCCGCACATCCCCATTCTCCATACACGTAACCATACGTATGGTATTGGAACGATCCACCAATTTCTCATTTTCAGGATAAATATAAGTTGCCCCATCATTTAATACTGACAATAAAGCTATGCCGGAATATTCTGATCCCAACCAGATATTACCGGTTCTGTCGCCCATAGCATATAAAAGAAAATCAGAATTCACCCGATTAAACTCATCCACATGATACGAGTAATGGGTCATCTCCTCCTTTTGAGAATCATAAACAAACAAACCATTACCATAGGTAGAAATCCATATCAGTCCACGTGGAACATCTTGTATGATATGATAACGTTCATCCCCTATCAACTTAACTTTTTCATCAGACATTAATCTAAAAATCCGGACGGCACGTGTCCGGACATCAATATAATGTACAAGACCAGTGCCATTGGAAATCCACAGATTATTCAAATTATCCTTTTCACATTTTCCTAAACGAATATCAAGCGATGAATCATGAATCAATCTTTTCTCAGACATACTAAACACCTCTCCACCCTCAGGAGTAAAAAACACCCAATCGTTCTGTAAACGACAGGACTCATAGGTATTAAAAGCAGAAAGTTTCCACGGCAACCGGGCTGTCAAAAACAAATTCTTACCTGAAGACTTTTCATAAATACCTCCATCAGAGGTTACAAAAAAAATCTTGTGACGAAAAGACATCGCCCCTACAAAAGACAAACTATCTTGAACTACCTGGGTATATCCCTCTTCTGTCACCTGAAACAGCCCAAGCTGAGTACAAATCCAAATCACTCCCTGTTCATCCTCATAAACGGAATTCACTGCATTAGTTGATAATTTCCCATTTTCCTTTGTAAAAGATACAGAAGAGTGAATTCCATCCTTACAGACTATTTTACGACATCCACTCTGATGATGCCACAGCCAAATATCCCCGACAGCAGTTTCCAATATTTTATTGTAAGGCCGTCTATATTCCCCACACCCCGTAAAATCAACAAAACAATCATGTTTCAAATCGTAACAACTCATTAATTCCGGAGCAGTGATAAACCATAAGAAACCATTTCGATCTTCTTGTATCTTCTTTACATGATGATTTGCCAAAGAAATTTTATCGCCTGATTCCGGACGGAATGTCACAAATGAATGGCCATCATAGCGGCTCAGCCCATCTAATGTACCCATCCAAATAAACCCTTTGCTGTCTTGAAACAGATAACGTACCGAATTATTCGCCAATCCGTCACTAGTCGTGATAAAAGTAGGATGTACATCTACCGATGCATGCATTTCCCAACCTATACACCCAAAAACAACCCATAACAGACAAATATATGTTTTCATACAATTTCAATCAGATTCATACCAGGCATTTAAATATATGACGTACATCATTTTCCCGACATACGCCATATTAGCAAAGATAGTAAAAATAAACGGATGTGCCCTATCAACAAAAGAAAAATCATCTATTCATAGTTTTCCAGTTTCCATTCATCTTTCCACTCTATCATCGGTATGCCATCCTTCACCACAATTGGCAGAAATACATAAGTAGCCTTATATACATCTTGATTAGGATTAACAAGCGTATAAAATCTGTCGGCCACTTTAGGAGTTGCAAAATCCTTTGGATAAGGACGGTGATCCTTGTACCGGGTCAAGAAAGACTGCCAGTCTTTCTTGGGTATATCCGTTTTATTAGTATGCGGTAGCCAACGATCGGCCATAGCCACATAAAGATCCTTTCCCGGAATCTTTATCACACTTGTAATCTGCGAGCAAAAAGAATGTGCATACTCATCACCTATGTGTGGATTCCCTAACACCGTATATTCACCATGATAATCATCGAATACCGCTACTTCCGAAGGGTTGGGAGTATAACTAGTTGTCCCTGATGTATAAATATAATGTTTACCATCCATTACAAAATGTGCTGCCGCCTCACGTGTAAACGGTGGAACCTTTCCAACAAAATGTTCTGAATACCGGCCATTTACATTTGTATAATCATCAGAAAGTTCAGCACATATCTGCTCCCAATGAGGACGCTCAAACCAAACATAACCTTTTCCTGTATCGGGATCAGCATACATGTCAAAATCCCCCACAGCAAAGCCATTAGGTTTCAGATTGCGGACAAAATGATAGGGTCCCATAAAATGTTCAGCTTCTAGAATAACAAAATGCCCATCATTACTTTGTGATTTCAGCCAGCATACATACCTGCCTGTTTTGGCACAATAAAGAATATGTGGGCGTTCCAATTTCTGACAATGATGCAAAGGTGAATGTGGATCAGTAGCAGGTTCAATTATCCTCCCCTCATCTTTCCAATTGTAAAAATCAGTAGATGAGTAACAACGTACTCCGCCAAACATCCGATTGGTACCAAACAGAGTATGAGTTTTATCCTCACCATACCAATAATATTTGCCTTCACGAAAAGTCACTTGAAACCCATGGGCCTGAATAGGTTTTCCTTCAGTATCAAGCCACACTTCACCAGGACGAATGGACTGATAATTTACTGGGACAAGAGGATATGTCTGCACATTTAAATAGCGACATTCTCCTCCCGTTTTTTCTATCTTCACCGAACTACCTGTAGTTACATTGCTGAACCCAAAGAAAGAGGCGTAATCACAATTATCAATACGCATTACTGTATCACAACTCTCTATTCTTACATCTTTCATTGAGAATTTTGTGGCATCGCATATTTTGCCAATCCGATCACAATGTGCTTTGACATTGCCGAAAAAAAAGTTCTTCACCGGCTTCTCCGGTAATGCAGACACATCCACCAATGTGCTACATCCGGTGATCTCCACATCGTGAATGGAAATATTAGCAAACCACGGTGTAAGTGGAGTTATCTCACGGGCCGGATAACGCTGTGCCAACTCACCTACCCAGCGGGCAGAACCAAGCATATCGCAATACAAAGCCTGTCTTTTCACATTAGCCCGCACCCGTTCCACATATATATTCTCCACAAAACCTCCTCGTGGACGACGAGTTTTAAAACGGAAAGCCTGGTCTGTTCCCTCAAAAACACAATCGTACATATATACATTTCTCACTCCACCGGCAATCTCAGTACCACACACAATACCGCCTGCTCCCCTCAGTGCTATACTTTTACGTATAACGACATTACTAGTGGGACGATTCACTTTCAATCCATCCTTACCCCGCCCGGACTTCATGGTGTAACAATCGTCCTGACAATCGAGCGAACAGTATTCTATCAGTACATCATTACTTGAATCAATATCAATACCATCCGTACGTCCATGTCCGAAACTGTTCACTGTAATCCCCCGAATTAAAATATGTTCACAATATTGTGGTACAATATTCCAATACAGTCCCCGTTCAAATGTAACACCTTCTACAAAGACATTCTTACAATTGATAGGGGCAAATGTCTTAGGCAAAAAGACTCCTTCACCATTCTTTCCATCATAAATACGGTCGGCAAGCGGTTTTCTTATCACCTTGTCACTAGACATACTTTCATTACACTTGTATATCTCGCAACTGGTAGGCGGTCCAACTACTTTTCCCTTTCCAGTCAATGCAATATTCTCCTGTCCATCAGCATACAAACAAGCTCCAAGAGAGTAAAGCTCCACCCCCTCATCCCGTGTAAAAACAGCCGGAAGATAATCTATTATATTACCACTGAAACGTAATTCCGCTCCTTCCGAAAGATGCAAATTTACATTACTCTTCAAGATAAGGCGTCCTGTCCGCCATACACCGGGAGGAACTACCACCGTTCCACCACCTCGGCAACTCATACTATCAATAGCCTCCTGAATCGGTTTAGTGGACATACCTTCCTGTTCCATCCTTACCAATATGGTAGATTCGGGAAAAACAGGCCTTTCAAACAAAGGCATAACAAACGGTGATTCAACAGGTTCTATAGTATCGGGCATATTCTGAGGCCCAACTTCACCTATTGTCAGCAACGCTATGCCACAAATAATACTTGTTAATGACATAAACTTAATTATTCCTCAAATCCGCAACTAAGCCCTTGAACGTCCTTATTGCGTTTACACGTCCTCTCATTACTGAATTTGCAGA
>NZ_JBCOCI010000079.1:0-23319 GCF_040929485.1 Phocaeicola sp. RTP21198st1_B8_RTP21198_201120
ATGGCAAAATCCTGAGCAACTTTTTGTTGCTCAGGTACTTAAAAAGTTTAATTTATAATAGTGTTGCGGAATTAAGGGATGGAAAAGACATATACACTCAAGAAAACAAATCTAGCATTTCTCATCAGATTAAGGATTCGAACAAGGAACAGTTGGTGGAAGGGAACTGGATGAACATCCAACCTTGGTCTACAGAGGACCCCAATCTGTACGTAGCCAGATTGGAACTGAAAGACCCCGAAGGGAAAACGGTGCAAAGCCGTGAAACGCGGATAGGTTTCCGCACCATTGAATTCTTTCCACAAGACGGAGTTTATCTGAATGGCACCAAACTCGTGGTGAAAGGTGTCAACCGCCATTCTTTTTCCGTAGATGGAGGTCGTGCTACCAGTGCAGCTATGAGCCGTCAGGATGCCTTGCTGGTAAAAGAGATGAATATGAATGCAGTCCGTTCACATTATCCGCCTGATGAACATTTCCTGGATATGTGTGATTCATTAGGAATTGTCTATATGGATGAACTGGCAGGATGGCAAAACGGATACGATTCAAAAGTAGGTCCTAAATTAGTCAAAGAAATGATAGAACGCGATGTGAATCATCCTTCCATCATTATTTGGAGTAATGGCAACGAAGGAGGATGGAATTATAATCTTGATCCTTTATTCGCCAAATACGATAAATTACAGAAACGCCACATGGTACATCCTTGGGCCGATTTCAATGATCTGGACACCCACCATTATCCCACTTATCTGACCGGAGTGGCACGTTTTACCAACGGCTATAAAGTATTTATGCCTACCGAATTCATGCATGCCATGTATGATCAGGGAGGTGGTGCCGGACTACGTGACTTTTGGGATCGTTGGTGCACGAACCCCATGTTTGCCGGAGGCTTTATCTGGGTATTCTGTGACGAAGCTCCCAAACGTTCTGATAAAGGAGGCATATTGGATTCAGATAAATCCAATGCTCCTGACGGGGTAGTAGGTCCGCGTAGAGAAAAAGAAGGAAGTTACTATGCTATCCGCGCACAATGGTCGCCCATCCAGTTAAAACCGCTGCTGATTACTGACCACTTTGACGGCAGCTTCCTGGTTACTAATGAATATACTTATACTAACTTGGACAAATGTCGCATGACTTACAAAATACGTACTTGCGAAACACCTTTGAAAAATGCAATGGAAAGCGGTAAAGTTATCGCAGAAGGCCATGTACAACTGCCTGCCATCACACCGGGTGAAACTGGAAAAGCCCGCTTCACTCTTCCTGCTTCTTTCCGGGAAGGTGATGTACTGGAGTTAGAGGCTTTTGACAAAGAGGGGAAAAGTATCTGTAACTGGACCTATCCTATCCGACTGGCAAAACAATACTTTGATCATAAAATGGCACAGACTCCGATGACCCTGGAAACGGTACAGCCGGCAACCGCCACTCAAACCGCTACCACCATCGAACTGAAAAGCGACCGTGTAACCGTCACTTTTAACCCGGCTACCGGCATGATCAGCCGTATCACATCAGGAGGAACAGAAGTTCCATTCAAAGACGGCCCTGTGGCAGTGGGCATGAAAATGCGCTACGAACCAACATTGAGCTATGTCCGCAACAGCAACGAGGGGGCTGTTTACTGTGCCAAATACAAAGGTGCCGCCGACTCCATCGTATGGCGTCTTACGGACAAAGGACTACTCTATATGGATGCCATTCTGCTGAACCGGGCTTCCGGCGGAGGTGGATTTGATGATGCTTTCATGGACTCCAAAGTATTCAATCTCGGTCTGACTTTCTCTTATCCTGAAAAGAATTGCTCCGGCATGAAATGGATGGGCCGCGGTCCATACCGTGTCTGGAAAAACCGGATTCCGGGAACGAATTATGGAGTATGGCACAAAGAGTATAACAATACCATTACCGGAGAAAGTTTTGAAAATCTGGTTTATCCGGAATTTAAAGGATATCATGCCAATATGTATTGGGCCACTTTGGAAAGTGACACAACACCGTTCACCATTTATTCCCGGAATGACGGTATCTTCTTCCATGTGTTCACTCCCGAAGAACCGAAAGGACGCGTAAAAGACACCATGCCCAAATTCCCTGAAGGGGATATATCCTTCCTGCTGGACATCCCGGCTATTTGCTCCTTTAAACCAATTGAGCAACAAGGGCCGAACAGCCAGCCGGGTAATATCCGTATCAAATCGGGGGATGAAGGACTACACCTTAATTTGATGTTTGATTTCCGACAATAAACAAGTGAATAGTGATTAATTTAATAGCAGAATCATGAAATTAATAACTTTTGTATGTGCCGTCTTTCTATGCCTTCCGTCTTTGGCACAAGAAAAATTTCCGGACGGCACACCTGTATCCGATTGGTTTAAGGACAGTAAGATAGTAGATATAAACACATTAGGTAAAAAATACATTCTGACAGATTACGGCGTCATCAATGACAGTACCCTGTTACAAACAGAGAAAATACAATCTGCCATCGATGCTGCCGCACAAAATGGTGGCGGAGTTATCGTTATTCCCAAAGGAACCTATTTAAGCGGAGCCCTGTTCTTCAAACCCAAAACACACCTGCATCTGGAGGAAGGAGCTGTGTTGAAGGGAAGTGATGATATCAGCAACTTCCCCATCATAGACACCCGCATGGAAGGGCAAAGCTTGAAATATTTCGCGGCGTTGGTCAATGCCGACAAAGTGGATGGCTTTACGTTATCTGGAAAAGGAACTATTGATGGTAACGGATTAAGATATTGGAAATCATTTTGGCTTCGTCGAAAAGTCAATCCCCAATGTACCAATATGGATGAATTACGTCCCCGGCTGGTTCATATTTCCCATAGCAATAACGTCCAACTCTCAGGAGTACGCCTCATTAACTCTCCCTTTTGGACTACCCATCTTTATAAATGTAATCACATAAAAATATTGAACCTCTATATTTTCTCACCGGAGAGACCGGTAAAGGCTCCAAGTACGGATGCCATTGATATTGATGTATGCAACAATGTACTGGTAAAGAACTGCTATATGTCTGTCAATGATGACGCCATAGCTTTAAAAGGCGGCAAAGGCCCTTGGGCAGACCAAGACCCGAATAATGGAGGAAATTCCAACATCATCATAGAAGATTGTACATACGGTTTCTGCCACGGCGCCCTCACTTGTGGAAGCGAATCCATCCACAATCGCAATATTATCTTGCGACGCATTCACATCACCAATGCCAATCGTTTGTTATGGTTAAAGATGCGGCCGGACACACCTCAACAATATGAATATATTCTGGTAGAAGATATCACCGGAGATGCAGATCATTTTCTGTATATCAAACCTTGGACGCAATTCTTTGACCTGAAAGATCGAAAAGACATTCCCATTTCTTACTCAAACCATGTGACAATGAGAAACATTGATTTTAAATGCGATAATTTCTTCAGTGTAGAAAAGTCTGATCAATATCAACTTACTAACTTTACATTCGAAAACCTGAACATTAAAGCTAAAAACGGGAAATGCGACAAAGAAATGATTGACAATTTCATTTGGAAAAAGGTAAGTATAAATAATATAAAATAAAATCAGCAGTTGAATAAATCAAATTCAACAAGATCTAATCACAAGCCACGTCTGGCACTATCCAAACGTGGCTCCTGTTTTTTCAACATGAAATTCACAAAATTCCGGTGTATTCCACATATATCCGGCATTCGTTTCTTTACTCAATAGTTCAATAACTCTTCCAAGCATCAGCCTCTTTGGCATTACGGGCTTTTGCACGCATTTTCTTACTGAAAATGATTCCTAGCAGCTTATCGGCATCAAACGTAGCGCTGATACCCGCCCCCACCATCAAAGCACTAGGAGTAAATTTGCCTGCCGGCGCAGGTTCCAAACGAGAATCATAGCCTGCCAGCAACTCTTTGTTGATAGGAATCTCTACATAAATTTGTTCCTCTTCCGGAGTTTCAAACGGTCCGTACGGCAATAGTCTGATATACCCTCTACCATCTATTGTATCCACTTGAGAGATATAATAACGAGGAAGTTCCGTTTCAAACTTCATGTTTTTTTTAGGGAAGGGAGTTGATTTCATTTTCCACTTTTCAGGATTGAACAATCTGTCAATTTCTTTCTGTGTTTCATCATCTATCACAATTTCGACTTGACCGCTCAATAGTTGCTGCAAACGCAAAGAGTCCTGTTTGGTCAACTGCTTAGCCTCATTCGTTCTCTGGGCAAATGACAACACCGAGAAACAAAAACATAACAAAAGGAAGAATATACGTTTCATAGCTATCTATTTTTAGTAACTTCCTAAAGATACGCAAAAGTAACGTATGTTCATCCTTTTCATGTCTTTTTCTTTCGTTCTTTTTTTCATTAATTCTGGTAATAAACTCGTTTTACCCTATTAGACACACTGGTCAAGATCTCGTATGGAATAGTTTCCAGAATCTCTGACAGAACAGTGACCGGTAAATCATCTCCGAAGATGATAGCTTTATCCCCTTCCTTACAATCAATATCCGTCACATCAATCATGCACACATCCATACAGATATTACCCACGTATGACGCTTTCTGCCCATTCACCAAACAATAGGCATGTCCATTTCCCAAACGTCGGTTCAGTCCGTCGGCATAGCCGATAGGAATAGCGGCAATACGGGAATCCCTTTCCAAATGTCCTTTACGACTATACCCCACTGTTTCTTCCTTAGGAACCTCATGAATCTGAAGAATAGTGGTTTTTAATGTACTTACATTATTGATAATCTGATTGGTAAACGGATCAATTCCATAAAGACCGATTCCCAAACGCACCATATCGAACTGAGCACCCGGATAGCGTTCTATCCCGGCTGTATTACAGATATGACGCAATATCTTATGCTGAAAAGCCTCCTGCAAACATTCAGAAGCAGCTTCAAACATTTCTATCTGTCTGCGCGTAAACGAATCAAACTGAGCCCCGTCACTGCCTACCAAATGAGAGAATACAGAACGTGGAATAACAGCTGTCTGCTTCTTCAGACGGTCTATCAGTTCTGGAATCTCTTCGGGTGCAAAACCCAAACGGTGCATCCCCGTATCCAATTTAATATGAATGGGGAAATTCGTTACGCCTTCTTTCTCAGCAGCTTTAATCAGTTCATTCAATAAATGAAAACTGTAAACCTCGGGTTCCAATTTATAATCAAACATGGTCTTGAATGCTGTCAACTCAGGATTCATAATCATAATGGAACAGGTGATTCCCGCTTTCCGCAAATCCGAACCTTCATCAGCCACAGCTACCGCCAAGTAATCCACACGGTGATCTTGCAGTGTTTTAGCTATCTCGTATGAACCGGCACCGTATGCAGAAGCCTTCACCATACATACCATTTTTGTTTCCGGTTTCAGTTTGCTGCGATAATAATTCAAGTTATCAACCAAAGCATTCAAATTGATCTCCAAAATGGTTTCATGCACTTTCAGTTCCAAACGATCTGAAATCCGGTCAAAATGAAAAGCACGCGAACCTTTTACCAAAATCACCTCATTACGCAGCCCGGCCAGCAAATCCGATTCCAATAATTCTTCTGTAGTACGAAAAAAATACTTTTCTATCTCAAAACGGGCAGCAGCAGTCCGAATTTCCTCTCCTACCCCGACAATCTTCTCTACTCCCCGGCTATGTACCAATTCGGCAACCTGACGATAAAGTAGTTTGCTGCTCTGTCCTGTTTCAAGCATATCCGAGAGGATAAGTGTCCGTTTTTTCCCTTTATCATCAGAACGACGCGACATAAAGTCAAGAGCAATATCCAAAGAAGCCAAATCTGAATTATAACTATCATTGATCAACACACAGCCATTCTTGCCTTCTTTTACCTCCAGACGCATAGCAATCTGTTCCAAACGCGCCATGCGCTCGGTTATTTGTTCAGGGGGAACCATCATATACAAAGCCACAGCCAGACAATGCAACGAATTCTCAATAGAAGCGTCATCTATAAAAGGAATACTAAATTCATTCGGCATCCCCAGATAACGGTATTTAATAGTGGTAGCATGTTCTCCTTTTTGAATGGACTCAATAAACAACGGACGTTCATTGTCCTTTTTCGACCAAGCAATCTCACGCGAGGCAAAAAGAGATTTTGCCACACACGAACTTATCAATTCGTTATCGCCATCATAAACAATAACGTCACAGTCTTTGAACAAAGTAAGTTTCTCCATACATTTATCCTGTAAAGAGAAAAAATTCTCTTGATGCGCACCACCAATATTAGTCAAAATACCCACAGTAGGTTTAATGATAGTCTGCAACGCCTCCATTTCACCCATTTCGGAAATACCCGCTTCAAAAATAGCCAACTCAGTGTGCTCATTCATCAACCACACCGAAAGTGGCACACCTATCTGTGAGTTATAGCTACGTGGCGAACGGGTTACCACACGATCTGGACTAAGCAATTGATATAACCATTCCTTCACAATGGTTTTTCCATTACTTCCCGTAATTCCTATAACCGGAATCTGAAACTGCTCCCGATGTTTTTCCGCCAATTTCTGTAATCCTTTCAGAGGATTGGTCAACTGCAGGAAATTCGCATCTTGAAAAGATTGCATATCAGCCGGCAATTCACCCACTACAAAGTTACGGACTCCACGTTCATACAATTCCGAAAGATATTTATGCCCGTCATTCCGTTTGGTTTTTAAAGCAAAAAATAATGTTTCTTCCGGAAAACACAATGAACGGCTATCAGTTAAAATCCAATCAATCTGTGCACTACGGTTTCCAAACCGCTTTGCTCCCAGAACTTTTTCTATATTTTCAATCGAGCTTGACATTGTTCTAATTCTTTTTGAAGGTCAAAATACGGGAACTTTTCTTTAAGTCGCTCTATCTTTAACACTATTTGAGTTAAAAATTTACGATATGTTTCAGATTGGGCATTAAACGGTTTGTGAGCTAAAGCCTTCCGGATATCCTCCCACTCTTTCATTATTCTATCCGTTTCTTTACTAAAATAACATTCTGTAAAACATTCCCATAGATAAGATACAGCTACAGGAGAGGGATGCAACATGTCATCTGCATAAAAACGATAATCACGAAGTTCATCCATCATGATTTCATAAGAAGGGAAATAGTAACAATCAGACCAGCGGCGGCACAATTCATCCGCTGCGAGGAGCAAAGTGGACTTACTTATCTGATTACCATGCATACCATCTTTGCTATGCCGTATGGGGCTGACAGTGAAAAGTATCTTCAAGGACGGATTTACTTTTCTCAATTCCACCAACACACATTCCCATTCAGTGACAATTTCCTCTACTGTAAGAAGTTGTCGGGTAAAAAGGCTGTCGGGCTGTTTATGGCAATTTCCTACCACCATGGTCCTTTCTTTCAGCCAATAAGCAAAAGCAGTCCCCCAAGTAATAACCAGCCAATCAAGCTGAGGAAGTCCGGCTGAAGCCTGTGCCAGCCGAGTATTTATAGAAGATAAACAAGATGCTGCCGTAGAGGCTGAAAAAACACTATGATGCATCCAACTGTGCCAACAGCCTCCGGCATAGAACAAATCCTCTTCCATATATGTTTGATGGGATAGAATTTGCCAAAGAGCTTCCACAACAGATAAAGGATTATAGAGAATTCCAAAAGGATTTACATCACAACGGAACTTATTTGTTAACAACAAATTTCCGATATTTTCCGCAAAACAAGAACCAAATAGCATGATTCGATCCGAATGTCGGATTTCTGCTTCCCTTTTAGGTAATTCTACTTGCGTTCTGAAATTCATACGATAAGAAAAGCTTTTAAAATTTAAGGGCAAATGTAATCATAATACACATATTTATGCTATTTTTGCACGATATTTATCATATCATAAGAATGGAACAGGATAATTTATATAACTTGCTGCAAAGCATAGATACTCCGGACGATTTGCGTCATTTAAGCGCAGACAAACTGCCCGAAGTGTGTAAAGAGCTAAGGCAAAAGATTATAGATGAGCTCTCATGTAATCCGGGGCATTTCGGTTCCAGTTTGGGCGTAATAGAACTGACCGTCGCCTTACATTATGTATTCAACACGCCCTATGACCGCATTGTATGGGATGTAGGGCATCAAGCTTACGGGCATAAAATTTTAACCGGACGCCGGGATGCGTTCTGCACCAACCGTAAACTAAATGGTATACGTCCTTTCCCTTCTCCATCCGAAAGTGAATATGACACATTTACTTGCGGGCATGCGTCAAATTCTATTTCCGCAGCTTTGGGTATGGCTGTAGCAGCCAAAAAACACGGAGAGAACAACCGGCATGTCGTTGCCGTAATTGGTGACGGTTCCATGAGTGGCGGACTAGCTTTCGAAGGACTGAACAATGCCTCGTCAACTCCTAATAACCTGCTGATTATCCTGAATGACAACAATATGGCTATAGACCGTAGTGTAGGAGGTATGAAACAATATCTGTTGAACCTGCAAATGTCTGAAGGATACAACCGGATACGCTATAAAATATCACAAATGTTCCATCGATGGGGTATCCTGAATGAAGAACGCCGGAAAAGCCTGATACGATTTAACAACAGCCTGAAATCCATGCTGGTACAACAGCAAAATGTATTTGAAGGCATGAATATCCGTTATTTCGGACCTATTGATGGACACGATGTCAACAATTTGGCACGTGTATTAAAAGAGATTAAAGATATGCAAGGACCTAAACTACTCCATATACATACCACCAAAGGAAAAGGTTTCGGTCCGGCAGAAAAAGCTGCCACCATCTGGCATGCTCCAGGCATATTCGACAAAGAAACCGGAGAGCGTATCGTTGTCGATACCAAAGGAATGCCCCCTTTGTTTCAGGATGTTTTTGGAAATACCCTATTGGAACTAGCCCAAACAAACGATAAAATCGTAGGAGTTACTCCCGCAATGCCTTCAGGATGCTCCATGAACATATTAATGAAAGCCATGCCCGAAAGAGGTTTTGATGTGGGAATTGCCGAAGGACATGCCGTTACTTTTTCAGGAGGAATGGCAAAAGATGGCCTATTACCTTTCTGCAATATCTATTCGTCCTTCATGCAACGTGCCTATGACAATGTGATTCACGATATAGCGATACAAAAACTCAATGTAGTATTATGCCTAGACCGCGCTGGATTAGTAGGGGAAGACGGTCCTACTCATCACGGAGCATTCGATCTGGCTTATATGAGACCGATACCCAATCTCATTGTAGCCTCCCCTTACAACGAACATGAACTACGTTGTTTGATGTATACCGCCCAGTTACCCAATAAAGGTCCTTTTGTCATCCGTTATCCACGCGGAAGAGGGTCATTGGTAGACTGGAAATGCCCAATGCAAGAGATTGAGATAGGAAAAGGAAGAAAATTAAAAGAAGGAAAAGACATAGCGGTCATTACACTGGGTCCCATTGGTGTTCAAGCAGAAAAGGCTATCACACATGCCGAACAGGAAACAGGAAAAAGCATTGCCCATTATGATTTGCGTTTCTTGAAGCCGTTAGATGAAAGTATGTTACACGAAATAGGCAAGAGATTCAAGCAAGTGGTCACTATTGAAGATGGTGTGCTAAAAGGTGGAATGGGCAGTGCCATACTGGAATTTATGGCAGATAATGAGTACAATCCACAAGTAAAACGTGTCGGATTACCGGATCTATTTGTCCAGCATGGTTCAGTAAAAGAACTATATCATATTTGCGGCATGGACGAAGAAGGTATTTACAAAATTTTGATATCATTCTAAGAGAGACGAACAATGAAAATCATTATTGCAGGAGCAGGAGCAGTAGGCACCCATTTGGCGAAATTATTATCGGATGAAAAGCAAGACATCATTTTGATGGATGAAAACGAAGAAAAGTTGAGCAAACTTGATTCCAACTTCGACTTAATGACTGTCAATGCATCCCCCACTTCCATTTCCGGCCTTAAAAATGCAGGAGTGGCAGGCGCAGATTTATTTATCGGGGTCATGCCAGAAGAAAGCCGCAATATGACGGCCTGCATGTTGGCTACTAATATGGGAGCTAAAAAGACTGTAGCCCGGATTGACAATTACGAATATCTACTTCCTAAACATAAAGAATTCTTTTCCCAACTAGGAGTACACTCACTGATTTATCCGGAAATGCTGGCTGCTAAAGATATAGTAGATGCCATCAAAATGAGCTGGATACGTCAGTGGTGGGAGTTTTGCGGCGGTGCACTAGTCCTGATAGGTACCAAAATGCGAGAAACGGCAGAAATTCTGAACGTTCCCCTTCATGAACTGGGAGGACGTAATATTCCATTCCATATTGTAGCTATTAAGCGGGGAAATGAAACAATCATCCCCCGTGGAGACGATGCTATCAAATTGCATGATATTGTTTATTTCACCACAACAAAGAAATACATTCCTTATATCCGTAAAATCGCAGGAAAAGAAACTTATCCCGATGTACGCAATGTAATGATTATGGGCGGCAGCCGAATCGCTGTACGCACCACACAATACGTACCAGATTATATGCAGGTCAAGATTATTGAGAATGACATCAACAGATGCAACCGACTTACTGAAGCTGTGGACGAAAAAGTAATGATTATCAACGGAGATGGGCGGGATATGGATTTACTCATGGAAGAAGGATTAAGGAATACCGAGGCTTTTGTCGCTTTGACAGACAATTCTGAGACCAATATTCTGGCCTGTCTTGCCGCTAAACGCATGGGAGTAACCAAGACTGTGGCGGAAGTAGAAAATATTGATTATATCAGTATGGCAGAAAGCTTGGATATCGGTACGGTTATCAATAAAAAGATGATTGCCGCCAGCCATATTTACCAAATGATGCTGGACGCCGATGTTTCTAATGTAAAATGTCTGACCTTCGCTAATGCTGATGTGGCTGAATTCACAGTCAAAAATGGTTCCCGTATTACCAAATGCGCTGTCAAAGACGCCGGATTACCCAAAGGGGCAACCATCGGCGGACTCATCCGCAATGGCGAAGGTATATTGGTAACAGGTAATACTGTTATTCAGCCCAATGACCATGTTGTGGTATTCTGTTTAGGGATGATGATTAAGAAAATAGAAAAATTCTTCAATTGATGATAAACACAAAAATGATAGCCCGGATTATGGGTTCTCTATTCTTCATAGAAGCAGGCTTCCTTATTCTATGCTCCTTTCTTGCTGTTTATTATAATGAATCGGATCTTTCCGCTTTCCTAACTTCTACAGCAATTACAGTAGGGGCAGGCATCATAGCCTCTCTGACCGGCAAAAATGCAGAAAAGAAGATCAGTCGCCGTGACGGATATGTTATTGTAACTTTCGCATGGGTCTTTTTTTCTTTATTCGGTATGCTTCCATTCTATCTGAGCGGATATATTCCCTGTATAACGGACGCTTTCTTTGAAACCATGTCGGGGTTCACCACTACGGGAGCAAGTATTTTGAACAATATAGAGTCATTGCCACACGGGCTTTTGTTCTGGCGAAGTATGACACAATGGATCGGCGGATTAGGAATTGTATTTTTCACTATTGCCGTATTACCGATCTTCGGAGTGGGCAGTGTACAATTATTTGCTGCTGAAGCCACCGGCCCCACCCATGATAAAGTACATCCGCGTATTGGTGTTACAGCCAAATGGATCTGGACTATCTATCTAGGACTGACCATTGCCGAGATTATTCTGTTGATTGCCGGAGGTATGGACTTTTTCGACAGTGTATGTCATTCTCTGACCACTGCCGCCACAGGAGGGTATTCAACCAAACAAAACAGTATTGCATTCTTTAATTCTCCTTATATAGAATATGTTATTACCTTGTTCATGTTCTTGTCGGGCATTAATTTCACCTTGTTATATTTATTATTCTTAAAAGGAAATTTTAAACGCTTATTCCAAAACACAGAACTCCACTGGTATTTGGGAACAGTGGGATTTTTTACACTTTTCACTACCGTCACTCTTATTTTCACCAGTCCGTTCAGTATTGAGGAATCTTTCCGTAAAGCCATATTTCAGGTTGTTTCCTTACAAACCACTACCGGATTCATTTCTGCAGATTATATGACCTGGGTACCTGTACTTTGGACATTAATGTGCATCATCATGTTGTTCGGAGCTTGTGCCGGATCCACTACAGGAGGAATAAAATGTATACGTATAGCCATTATGAGCCGTATTTCTAAAAATGAATTCAAACATATCATTCATCCCAATGCTATACTTCCTGTACGTATCAACCACCAAGTTGTTTCATCAACAACCAAGTCAGCAGTACTTGCATTCATTTTTCTATATATGGCAATTATTTTTATTGGATGGCTGGTTCTTATGCTGTTTGGAGTAGGATTTGAAGAAGCTTACAGCGTAGTCATTTCCAGTTTGGGCAATGTAGGCCCAGGTATTGGAAAATGCGGTCCGTCCTATTCATGGAGCGGATTGCCGGATGCAGCAAAATGGACAAGCGCAATACTGATGCTAATAGGGCGTTTGGAGTTATTTACCGTACTTCTGCTCTTTATGCCGAGTTTTTGGAAAAAGCACTGACATTCACTTCCTATAACCATTTTTATACATAAATAATTCAAAAAATCTCAATGAAGCTTCAAATAATTGGCTATCTTTGCACCCTCATTAAAAGGGTAACAAGATGAATAATATGTTGAGATACGTTGTATATATCCTATTATTTCTACTGTTTACGATAACAGTAGATCAGGATCATTATACGGTTGAACCGACAGATCTACACCCACAGACATCTTGTTACCAGCAACAACAAGACCCTTGCAAAAGAACAGTGGATTTCCTGTTTACCAACAATTTTGCAGATATGCCACAAATAGCCATATCACTTGACAACCCTTCCACATCAAAGTTTAAATGTATAGTCCGCATTTTAACAGCATTGAGCGAACTTAAAAAGCAAGAGCTACAAACAAACCATATAGTTTGCCACACCTTTCATTCGCTTTACACTGATGCCGTAGATTATTATATCTATGCACTCCGGCGGATCATCATTTAATTTTTATTTTTTTTTCAGCATTTCGCTGAGTAGAAATCCTTATAACAAACGTCTTATAAGGACTATTTTTCTATCCGTTTGTCTAATCAAAAAAAGTTTAGATATGTATTTTACATTATTAGTTGTCGTTATCTTGACGGCAATCGCATTAGTTGCCGTAGCATTGGGGATTGCCCGTGCCATTTCTCCCCGTTCATACAACTCACAAAAGGGAGAAGCCTACGAATGTGGTATTCCTACACGGGGACGGTCGTGGATGCAATTCAAAGTAGGTTACTATCTATTTGCTATCCTCTTCCTGATGTTCGATGTGGAAACAGTATTTTTATTCCCTTGGGCTGTAGTGGTACAAGACCTAGGAGTGTACGGTCTGTTTAGCATCCTTTTCTTTTTAGTTATATTAGTTTTAGGTCTGGCGTATGCCTGGAAGAAAGGAGCGTTGGAATGGAAGTAAAGAAACCAACCATAAAGTCTATTCCTTATGAAGACTTCAAAAACAATGAGTATTTGGAAAACATGGTCAAGCAGCTCAATGAAAGCGGTACAAAAGTATTGGTGGGCTGTTTGGACGACCTCATCAACTGGGGACGCAGCAATTCGTTGTGGCCGCTTACATTTGCAACCAGTTGTTGTGGAATTGAGTTTATGGCAGTGGGGGCTGCCCGGTATGATTTCGCCCGCTTCGGGTTTGAAGTAGCCCGTGCCAGTCCGCGCCAGGCAGATATGATCATGGTAGCAGGAACTATCACACACAAGATGGCTCCGGTACTAAAACGTTTGTATGACCAGATGGCGGATCCTAAATACGTTATTGCAGTAGGCGGATGCGCCATTAGCGGCGGTCCTTTTAAAAAATCATATCACGTATTGAACGGAGTAGATAAAATTCTTCCCGTTGACGTATATATTCCCGGATGTCCGCCACGGCCTGAAGCCTTGTTATACGGCATGATACAATTGCAACGTAAAGTAAAACTGGAAAAATTCTTTGGCGGAGTGAACCGCAAAGAAAATGAACCACAAAATCCCGAACAAGCATGAGTGAAAAAATAGAAATACCTGCCGAAAAGCTACATGAAGAAATGCTGAAATTGCGGCAGGGTAAACATATGGATTTTCTACGCAGCCTTACCGGAATGGACTGGGGCGAAGAAGGACTAGGTGTAGTCTATCATCTGGAAGATACGAAGACAAGAGAAAACATAGTGGTCAGCACTCGCACAACCAACCGAGAAAAACCGGAGCTTCCTAGTGTAAGTGATATTTGGAAAGGTGCTGAATTCAATGAACGCGAAGTATACGACTATTATGGTATCCGCTTTATAGGACATCCTGATATGCGCCGTTTGTTCCTGCGTGATGACTGGGTAGGCTATCCATTGCGTAAGGACTACGATGAAAACCTCAACCCACTCCGTATGACCAATGAGGAGGCTGTAGATACAACACAATATATAGAGGTGCAACATGATGGCAGTGTAATAGAAAAACGAGAAACCATTTTTGATGAGGACGAATATATCATTAACATAGGTCCTCAACATCCGGCAACCCACGGTGTACTTCGTTTTCGCGTTTCACTGGAAGGCGAAATTATCAAGAAACTGGATGTACACTGCGGATACATACATCGAGGTATCGAAAAGATGTGCGAAAGTCTTACCTATCCCCAGACCTTGGCCCTGACCGACCGTTTGGATTATTTAGGTGCGCACCAGAACCGCCATGCTCTTTGTATGTGCATTGAACAGGCAATGGGCGTAGAAGTAAGCGAACGGGTACAATACATCCGTACCATTATGGACGAATTGCAACGTATAGACTCTCACTTGCTTTTCTTCTCCTGTCTCTGTATGGATATGGGTGCCTTGACCGCATTCTTCTATGGATTCCGTGATCGTGAAAAGATACTGGATATCTTCGAAGCAACTACCGGAGGACGTCTGATACAGAACTATAACACCATTGGAGGAGTACAAGCTGATATCGCTCCGGATTTTGTACAGAAAGTAAAAGAATTCATTGTTTATCTGCGTCCGATGCTAAAAGAATACCATGAAGTATTCACTGGAAATGTCATTGCCCAAGAACGTTTGAAAGGTGTGGGAGTTCTTTCACGGGAAGACGCTATCTCTTTCGGAGCAACAGGAGGTACAGGACGTGCCAGCGGTTGGGCATGCGATGTCCGCAAGCGTCATCCCTATGCGATGTATGGCAAGATAGATTTTAGAGAAATTGTCCACACCGAAGGCGACTGTTTTGCACGTTACATGGTCCGTATGGAAGAAATACTGGAAAGTATGAACATCATCGAGCAACTGATAGACAATATTCCTGAAGGGAACTATCAGGAAAAGATGAAACCGATTATACGCGTGCCCGAAGGAAATTATTATGCCGCCGTGGAAGGTTCTCGCGGAGAATTCGGGGTTTATCTGGAAAGTCATGGAGACAAATTTCCTTACCGCATGAAATTCCGCGCTACCGGTTTACCTTTAGTATCAGCAATGGAAACTATGTGCCGCAATGCAAAAATTGCCGACTTAATTGCTATTGGTGGAACGGTGGATTATGTAGTACCGGATATTGACCGATAATAATGTGCCAATTCTTCAATATACTACTTGAAGAATGCATTATTTATCAGACTGAGAATTAACAAATTAAATAATTACAAGTTTGCCTATTGGCAAATTAGCAAATTGACACATTATTAAATTATGTTCGATTTTAGTATAGTCACCCAATGGGTACACTCACTGCTCACGTCATTTATGCCTGAAGAACTGGCAGTGCTCATAGAATGTATAGTAATTGGCGTATGTATCATGTTGGCATACGCAGTTATTGCTATCATTATGATTTTCATGGAACGTAAAGTGTGCGCCGCTTTCCAATGCCGCTTGGGTCCAATGCGTGTAGGTCCCCAAGGTACCATACAGGTATTTGCCGATGTATTCAAGATGTTGATTAAGGAAATTATCACCATCCGACATGCTGACAAGTTCCTGTACAATTTGGCACCTTACATTGTTATCCTCGCCTCTATCATGGCTTTCAGTTGCCTACCCATCAACAAGGGCATGGAGGTCCTTGATTTCAATGTAGGTATTTTCTTCTTATTGGCAGCATCCAGCATCGGCGTAGTAGGTATTTTGCTGGCAGGTTGGAGTTCCAATAACAAATATTCATTAATCGGAGCCATGAGAAGTGGCGCTCAAATGATTAGTTATGAATTATCTGTAGGATTAAGCATCCTTACTATTGTAATCTTAACAGATACCATGCAACTAAGCGAAATTGTAGAACGCCAAGCTGACGGCTGGTTCCTTTTTAAAGGACATATACCTGCATTGATCGCTTTTATCGTTTATCTGATAGCCGGAAATGCAGAAGTCAACCGCGGACCGTTTGACTTGCCTGAAGCGGAAAGTGAACTGACCGCCGGATATCATACCGAATATTCCGGTATGCACTTCGGCTTGTTCTATGTGGCAGAATTTGTAAACTTGTTTATCATCGCCGCAGTAGCCACAACCATCTTTCTAGGAGGATGGATGCCGCTACATATTCCTGGACTAGACGGATTCAATGCCATTATGGATTATATTCCCGGATTTATTTGGTTCTTTGGCAAGTCATTCTTTGTAGTATGGTTACTAATGTGGATCAAATGGACATTTCCCCGTCTGCGTATTGACCAAATTCTAACACTGGAATGGAAATACTTGGTCCCAATAGGTTTGTGCAACCTGCTGTTGATGGTAATTATTGTTGTATTTAAATTACATTTCTGATGAAAGAAGAAAAACATTCCTATATAAAAGGACTACTTCATGGCATCGGTACATTACTTACCGGTATGAAAGTGACAGGACGAGAGTTTTTCACTCCTAAAGTCACTGAACAATATCCCGAAAACCGTGCCACATTAAAAATATCGCCCCGTTTCCGAGGACGGCTTATCATGCCGGTTGATGAGAATGGTAATAACAAATGTATTGCTTGCGGACTTTGCCAAATGGCTTGCCCCAATGATACAATCACCATTACCAGCGAATCTGTGACCAACGAAGAAACAGGCAAGAAAAAGAAAATATTGGTAAAGTATGAGTACGATCTGGGAGCCTGTATGTTCTGTCAACTTTGTGTGAACGCTTGTCCACATGATGCCATTCGGTTCGATACAGAATTCGAGAATGCTGTGTTCGACCGCAGCAAACTAGTTCTCACCCTGAACAAAAAATAAAAAACAAACGATATTATGACACTACAACTAATTGTATTCATTGTACTGGCGTTGTTTATCGCTGTCTGTTCGGTATTGGCAGTCACGACCTCACGTATCTTGCGTGCAGCAACTTATCTGCTGTTCGTTTTATTTGGTACAGCAGGTATTTACTTCCAGCTCAACTACTCATTCTTGGGAGCTGTACAATTACTGATTTACGCCGGTGGTATAACAGTGCTTTATGTATTTAGTATCTTATTGACCTCTTCACAAGGAGACAAAGCAGAGAGATTGAAAAATGGGAAGATGGTGGCCGGAGCTATTTCTACGATAGCAGGACTGGCTATCTGTCTGTTCGTCATGCTGAAAAATGAATTCTTGCCCTCTCATTTTGTGCATGGTGAACTGGATGTACGCACTATCGGTCATGCACTGATGGGCATGGAAAAATATCAATATATTCTTCCTTTCGAAGTAATCAGCGTGTTATTACTCGCTTGCATCGTAGGAGGAATCCTAATCGCTAGAAAAAGATAAAATTTATGGTACACATGGAATATTATCTGGTGGTTTCCACCTTTATGATGTTTGCGGGAATCTATGGTTTCTTCACCCGCCGCAATTTATTGGCCATGCTCATCAGTGTAGAACTGATACTGAATTCGGTAGACATCAACTTCGCCGTATTCAACCGATACCTCTTTCCCGAGGAACTGGAAGGCTTTTTTTTCGCCTTGTTTGCTATCGGCGTAAGTGCGGCTGAAACAGCAGTAGCTATTGCTATCATTATCAATATCTACCGCAATGTACGCAATATCCAAGTGAAGAACTTAAATGAAATGAAAAACTAATTATGGAACATACAATACTAATCCTTATCCTACCTTTCCTCAGTTTCCTGATACTGGGGCTGGCAGGTATGCGTATGAAGAACGGGCTGGCAGGGGCCATCGGCACCGTTTCACTGGCAGGGGTGGCGTTGCTTTCCTACCTCACTGCCTTCAATTATTTTGCAGGAGGCCGTACGGCAGAAGGCGTCTATCCTACTCTCACACCTTATAACTTCGAATGGTTACCTTTCACAACGAACTTGCATATTGACATGGGAATTATGCTTGACCCTATTTCCGTTATGATGCTAGTCGTTATTTCCACCGTCAGTCTGATGGTACATATCTATTCATTCGGATATATGAAAGGTGAAAAAGGCTTTCAACGTTACTACGCATTTCTTAGCCTGTTTACCATGTCCATGTTGGGACTCGTAGTAGCAACCAATATTTTCCAGATGTATGTCTTTTGGGAACTGGTAGGTGTTTCTTCTTATTTACTTATCGGCTTTTATTACACCAAGAAAGAAGCGATTGCCGCCAGTAAAAAAGCATTTATTGTTACCCGTTTTGCTGATTTAGGCTTTCTGATCGGTATCTTGATTTACGGCTATTATGCCGAAACATTCTCGTTCACACCCCAACTTCAGGTACTTGCAGTTGCCGGAAGTATGATACCACTGGCCTTGGGGCTAATGTTTATCGGTGGTGCCGGTAAAAGTGCAATGTTTCCATTGCACATCTGGTTACCAGATGCTATGGAAGGCCCTACTCCTGTCAGTGCATTAATCCATGCTGCTACCATGGTGGTAGCCGGTGTATATCTGGTAGCCCGTATGTTCCCGTTGTTTATAGGATATGCGCCCGAAGTACTGCACTGGATAGCTTATATCGGTGCGTTCACTGCATTCTACGCCGCTAGTGTGGCGTGTGCACAAAGCGATATCAAACGTGTGCTCGCCTTCTCCACTATATCTCAGATTGGATTTATGATTGTCGCATTAGGCGTTTGTACTTCCATGAATCCTCATGAAGGAGGACTAGGCTACATGGCATCCATGTTCCACCTGTTCACACATGCCATGTTCAAGGCATTGTTGTTCTTAGGAGCCGGATGTATCATTCATGCCGTACACAGTAATGAGATGAGCGCCATGGGGGGACTTCATAAATACATGCCCGTCACTCACTGGACATTCCTAATTGCTTGTTTGGCTATCTCAGGTATCTGGCCATTCTCAGGTTTTTTCTCTAAAGACGAAATTCTGACCGCCTGCTTCCAATTCAGTCCTGTTATAGGATGGATAATGACAGGCATTGCCGCCATGACTGCATTTTATATGTTCCGCCTTTATTATTGTATTTTCTGGAATGGAGAATGGAAAGGACACTCCCACGAATCCGGACTAGGTGCACATACTCCGCATGAGGCTCCACTTACCATGACATTCCCGCTGATGTTTTTAGCCGCTATCACCTGTGTTGCCGGATTCATACCTTTCGGCAATCTGATCAGTAGTAACGGAGAAGCCTATACCATTCATCTGGATATGCAGATAGCTGCTACAAGTATCATTATTGCTATAGCATCCATCGCTTTAGCTACATGGATGTATGCAGGTAAGAAACAACCCGTAGCCAACTATCTGGCACACACATTCCCACGTTTGCACACAGCCGCTTACCATCGTTTCTATATGGATGAGATATGGTTATTCGTAACCAAGAAAATCATCTTCCGGTGCATTAGTACTCCGATAGCTTGGTGGGACCGGCACGTTATCGATCAATTCTTTAACTTCACTGCGTGGAGTACTCATGCTACCGCCGATGAAATACGTGACATGCAAAGTGGAAACGTACAGCAATACAGTATTTGGTTCCTTGCAGGTGCATTGATATTGACGCTGATACTATTAATTTAATGAATAATAAAAAATCCGCCGCATGGCCATTTTTTAATTTTTAATTTAAAAAGATGAACATACTAAGTTTTTTCATTATAGTTCCCTTGTTGATGCTCGCGAGCCTTTGGGCTTCGCGCAGCATCAATCAAGTTCGCGGAGTGATGGTTGTCGGATCTTCCATTTTATTGGCATTATCCGTTTACCTCACCATTGATTATATCGAACTACGCCAAGCCGGTGCTACAGGAGAGATGCTGTTCACAGCCAGCACAGTTTGGTATGCACCGCTCCATATATGCTACTCAGTAGGAGTAGACGGTATATCAGTAGCAATGTTGCTACTTAGTTCCATTATTGTATTCACCGGTACTTTCGCATCGTGGAAGTTACAACCATTGACAAAAGAATATTTCATGTGGTTCACTCTATTGAGTGTAGGGGTATTCGGATTCTTCGTTTCAACAGACCTGTTCACCATGTTCATGTTTTATGAAGTAGCCCTGATTCCAATGTATCTGCTCATCGGTGTGTGGGGAAGCGGACGTAAAGAATACGCCGCCATGAAACTTACATTAATGTTAATGGGTGGTTCTGCATTTCTACTGATCGGAATTCTCGGTATTTTCTATGGTGCAGGTGGTGAAACAATGAATTTGCTGGAAATCGCCAAACTACATATTCCTCATGAAATGCAACGCATCTTCTTCCCGCTTATCTTCTTGGGGTTCGGAGTCTTAGGAGCTTTGTTCCCTTTCCATACATGGAGTCCCGATGGTCACGCTTCCGCACCGACTGCTGTTTCTATGCTTCACGCTGGGGTATTGATGAAACTAGGAGGTTACGGATGTTTCCGTGTTGCTATGTACCTGATGCCTGAAGGTGCGGCCATGTGGGGAGATGTATTCCTGATATTGACCACTATTTCTGTAGTTTACGGTGCATTCAGTGCTGTGGTACAAACCGACTTAAAATATATCAATGCCTATTCATCCGTATCCCACTGCGGATTGGTACTCTTTGCCCTGCTGATGATGACACGCACCAGTTGTACGGGTGCTATTCTCCAAATGTTGAGTCACGGATTAATGACCGCTTTGTTCTTCGCCCTTATTGGTATGATATACGGACGTACCCACACCCGTGATGTCCGATTAATGGGAGGTTTGATGAAGATTATGCCTTTCCTGGCTGTAGGTTATGTTATTGCCGGTCTTGCTAATCTGGGACTTCCAGGACTAAGTGGTTTTGTTGCTGAAATGACGGTCTTTGTAGGTTCTTTCCAAAATGATGATACATTCCATCGCGTATGTACCCTAGTGGCAACAACAAGTATCGTCATTACCGCAGTTTATATCCTGCGTGTAGTAGGTAAAATCCTTTACGGCAAAGTTTTGAATCCCGAACATCTGAAACTCACAGACGCAACTTGGGATGAAAGAGTAGCCGTTATCTGCCTCATCGCCTGTGTAGCAGGTTTAGGATTGGCTCCATTCTGGATAAGCGATCTGATCAGTAACAGTGTAGAACCAATCATAAGTCAATTATTAAATTAAAATTTGAGAATTAAAAATTAAAAAATAGCAATGATGGACATAACTGCAATACTCCATATGCATGCCGAACTGAGTCTGACAGCCGTTTTTATTCTGATGTTTCTGTTAGATTTATTTTTACCGGCTCCACAACGTCACTGGTTACGCCCCATGGCATGTATCCTGCTGACCATTCAACTCTTAGCAAACCTATGGCCGGAAGAGGTGACTTTATTCGGCGGCATGTACCATTCAACCCCTATGGCGTCTGTTCTGAAAAGCATCCTGACCATAGGTACCATACTGGTTTTTCTACAAGCAGACCCTTGGCTAAAACGTGAAGACACCCGCCATAAACAAGGCGAATTCTACATCCTTACCCTCAGTACCTTGCTGGGTATGTATTTCATGGTAAGTGCAGGGCACTTCCTGCTATTCTTCCTTGGATTGGAATTGGCAACCATTCCTATGGCTTGCCTCGTAGCTTTCGATAAATATAAAGGACATAGTGCCGAAGCCGGAGCCAAATTCATTCTTTCAGCTTTATTCTCCAGCGGTATTTTCCTCTATGGTATTTCCATGATTTATGGGACAACAGGTACTTTATATTTTGAAGATATCCCTGCCGAACTGACAGGAACTCCATTACAAGTTCTTGCACTAGTATTCTTCTTCTCCGGACTAGCCTTTAAATTAAGCTTGGTACCTTTTCATCTGTGGACGGCAGATACGTATCAAGGTGCACCGACTACAGTGAGCGCTTACCTGTCCGTTATTTCAAAAGGCGCAGCTGCTTTTGCTTTAATGATTATTTTAATGAAAGTATTTGGGCCAATGACTGAACAATGGAGTGAAATACTATGTATTATCATTGTAGCCACCATCACTATAGCCAATCTGTTCGCCATCCGCCAAAACAATCTGAAACGCTTTATGGCCTTCAGTAGTATTTCACAAGCCGGCTACATAATGTTGGCTGTACTGGCTGGAACTCCGCAGGGCATGGCATCCCTAGTATATTATATAGTAGTATACATTGCTGCCAATCTCGCCGTATTCGGTGTCATCAATACCATTGAACAACATACCCACGGTAAAATAGAACGCGAAGATTATAACGGACTTTATAAGACCAACCCCAAACTAACTATGGTCATGACACTTGCTCTTTTCTCATTGGCAGGTATCCCGCCATTTGCCGGATTCTTCAGTAAGTTCTTTGTATTCATGGCAGCATTCCATAGTGGATATTATCTTATTGTATTTATCGCATTGGTCAATACAATCATTTCATTGTATTATTATTTGTTAATTGTAAAAGCCATGTTCATCACACCTAATGAAGATCCTATCGGCAATTTTCGTACAGCAACTCCGATGCGCATCAGTCTGTTGGTATGTGTAGCCGGCATATTCGCTTTAGGAATTATAAGTGGGGTATATCAACTATTAAGTGATACATCAATACTATAAAATTTTAGTTACAAGAAGAATCACAACTGAAATGATTATTGTATTTCTATGATCAATATTCTTTTACTTTAGAGGCAGAATCAATCTGTTTCCAAAGTAAAAGAATATCTTAAAGTTTCTATTCAACAAATTTATCATTATCTTCGTAGCAAATTATAAAAACCTTAATTCCGCAACACTATTATAAATTAAACTTTTTAAGTACCTGAGCAACAAAAAGTTGCTCAGGATTTTG
>NZ_JBCOCI010000080.1:0-23305 GCF_040929485.1 Phocaeicola sp. RTP21198st1_B8_RTP21198_201120
GGCAAAATCCTGAGCAACTTTTTGTTGCTCAGGTACTTAAAAAGTTTAATTTATAATAGTGTTGCGGAATTAAGGAAATAGAAACAATGAGATACAATTTTGATAAAGTGATAGATCGCAGCGGTACGTCTGCTGAGAAAGTAGAAGGGCTGAAGCATATTTGGGGACGTACGGATTTGATTCCTTTATGGGTGGCTGATATGGATTTTGCCACAGCTCCTTTTGTAACAGATGCTATCCGTAAACGTTGCGAAAATGAAGTTCTAGGGTATACAGGTAAACCAGATAGCTATTATAATGCGATTATAAACTGGGTAAAACAGCGTTATGATCTGGTTGTGGCCAAGGAAATGATAAATTTTGTTCCCGGCATTGTACCAGGTATCGGTATGGCTATGAATTGTTTTACTCAGAAAGGGGATAAGGTAATGATTCAACCTCCTGTTTATCATCCTTTTGCATGGGTTACTACTCGTAATGAGCGCACTTTGGTTACCAATCCGTTAAAATGGGAAAACGGCATGTATCGTATGGATTTGGATACTTTTCGTGAACAGATTAAAGGTTGTAAGCTGTTTATTTTATGTAATCCTCATAATCCGGGTGGCGTTGTGTGGACTGAAGCAGAGTTACGAGCGATAGCTGATATCTGTTATGATGAGAAAGTATTGGTCTTCTCGGATGAAATTCATGCGGATTTGACTTTACCTCCTCATACACATCGTCCTTTTGCTACTGTCAGTGAAAAGGCTCGAATGAACTCTGTTACTTTTATGTCTCCTAGCAAGGCTTTTAATATGCCGGGACTATCTGCCTCACATGCTCTTATTTTTAATGAAGATTTGCGTAAACGTTTCCGTATCTATATGGATGCCGGTGAGTTGGATATGGGACATGTCTTTGCTTTTCTTTCTGTTGAGGCTGCTTATAGTCATGGTACGGAATGGCTTGACCAATGTTTGGCATATATACAAGGAAATATAGATTTTGTAGACGATTTTTTGAAAAATCATGCACCTAAAATCAAGGCCATTCGTCCGGAGGCTTCTTATTTAGTTTGGCTGGATTGCCGTGAACTGAAGTTGAGCCAGAAAGATTTGAATGAATTCTTTGTAGATAAAGCGCATTTGGCATTGAATGACGGGGAGATGTTTGGTAAGGAAGGTATTGGCTTTATGCGTTTAAATGTGGCAAGTCCGCGTTGTATCATCGAAAAGGCGATGAAACAACTGGCGGATGCTTATCAACTATATATAAAGTGATTATTTTAAGTATTGCGTCTTGAAAATATTCACGCATAAAATGAAGATGGATAACAATAACGGTCCGAATATGACACCCATGAATCCGAATAAAGAAAGTCCGATGACTACTCCAAAAATGGTGATGAGTGGATGGGTGTCTGCCATCTTCTTTTGCAGAATAAAACGGATGAGATTATCAATGTTTGTTACAATTAATCCACAATAAAGAAGTAATCCGATGGCATGTGTCCAATCTCCTGAAAGAGCAAGATAGGCAGCTAGCGGGAACCATACCAATGCTGTTCCTACAATAGGAATGACGGTGGCAAAGCAGGTCAGGAAGCCAAACAATAGCGCGCTGGGTACATCAAATAAATAGTAACCTAATGTAGCTATTCCTCCTTGAATGACTGCTAGTAAGGGAATACCTATCGCATTACTCCTTACAATCATATTAATTTCTTTCAGTACATTTTTTTTGTTTGTATCGCTGAAAGGAAGTAACTCATAGATATATTTTTCCATTTGAATTCCGCCAATTAGCATGAAATAGAGAACAAAGACCAATACGAAAGCATTAACGGCAAAGCTACTGATACTTCCCATCAGAAACTGTCCGATGGCAGGAAGAATTGAGGCTATGGATGAAATGTTTTCCGCATTTAGTAAGTCATATCCCGTCTTGGTATGGAGCCAATCGGCAAGATTGGTTACCGTATGGATAAAACCTGTCGTATCTACGTTTACCGTCTGTAATTTATTGATCAATAACCATACGGCCAATGATAAAGGTACAAGAAAGCACATAATAGCTTCTATCAAGAGTAAAATGGCTGTAATGCTTTTTTTGAAATGCTTTTCTTGGGTAAGATAAAACATTTGTTTTCTTACCATAATGTAAATGGTGCATGCTCCTAAAATACCTCCCATGAAAGGAGACATTTTTATAAATAAAATAAGTCCTAATCCCAGTATAATGGTGATAAGGGAGTATTTCCAATATTGTTCTTTTACGCTCATGTGTTTTTTGCTTATTTTGTATATAAATAAACAATAAAACGAATTGAAATGTTCCGCTTTTAAAACGGAACATTCTTAGTCATGTTTTCATAATTATTGTATTGACCGCTAATATTAATTTCATTTTCAGGAGCCAGTTCTATTGCTTTCTTCATATCTTCCACAGATCCGTCTTTGTCTCCTTTAAGTAATTTGATACGTCCTCGTTCATGATATGCTTTGGCAAAGTTTGGATTGATTTCAATGGCTTCATCATATATAGCCAATGCTTTGTCAAAATCTTTGTTTGCCAGATATAGTTCGCCTGACAGGATATAGGCCTTTTCATTGAACGGATTGAGTGACAATACTTGATTAAAACATTCTTGTGCTTGTTCCGGTTCATTGGTGGCGGCTAGAATTTCTCCTTTCAAGAGCAAGGCTTGTTCGTCGTCGGGATTGAGGCTGAGTAACTTTTGTATATCTTCAGCAGCATCTTTTGCTTGTTTCATTTTCCAAAGTACTTCAGCGCGTAGCTGGTATGCTTCGGTATAATCTTCTTTCAATACGATAGCTTTAGTCAGCATGGCAATGGCAGTGATATCATCTTTCATGCCGATAGCTGCTTTTGCTGTCAAATAGAAAGATAGGGGGTTCTTATTATCTAAAACCAAAGCTTTTTGGCAGGCATCCTTCATATTTTCGTAATCTTCCTGCATATAGCAGATGCCAGCTAGTGAAAGGAAGGTGTTTACTTGTTCAGGATCTTTTGTAGCCATGCGGTCTAGTGTGATACGGGCGTCATCTAGTCGGTTCGCCTGTGTATAAGCAGTGGCTAGCAGGCTGAGAGTTTCTAATTCATCGTTGATGGCAACTGCCTCTTCAAAACATTTAATGGCATAAGGTAGTTTACCCATACGTTGGGCGCGGATGCCATCGTATTTTAAAATCTCGAAGTTCTTTTTATCATTTTTCTCTTTTTCGGTTTCGGGGATGTTGTTTCCGCCGAATAAGGATTTAAATAAGCCCATAATTTATAGTTGTTTTATTTGTCTATTGTTATAATAAATCGTCTGAGGTAAATTTCTTGTTCCTGATGCTGCATGTTGGTAAAACGTACTGCCTTTATTGGTTTCTGTTGTAAACTGGCAGTCAGTAGGTTCTTTTCTTGTGTAAAGTTTACTTTACTCCAATCTTTTCCATTTGCAGATATCTCAAGGCTTCCCCAAGTTGCGATTTCCGGTTTCCCGAAATCTATCTCTATATTTTCTCCGGGATAAACTTGATCCAGTTCGATAGTCAATGAACCATTACCGGGCCATTTGATAACTTCCAGCGCCGGAGAAATCTGAATGCGGTTTATCTTTACCTGTAAAGGTAAGTTCTTTATCTGACTGATATCGCTTATTAGTTTATGCGGCATATAGTCGGTTTCAGCATTCAGCAGTGTACTATATTTTTGGTTATAGCATTGCGTGACGGTGGCGAAAGTTTGATCAATCAATGGCTTGATTACCCTTCCTGCTGTCTTTATACCCGGCTGGTAAGGGTTTTGGTTGTATGTCTGGTCAATTTGAAACATTTGTTGTTGCAAGGCTTTCACGTGCTTGTATTTACGCATAAATAAAGATTGGTCATTTTTGTCGTATGCTTTGACCATTGCCAATACTTCATTTCCGGTTTCTCCCAATAGTTTGAATTGATAAAGCCAAGGCATGATTTCTACTATAATCGGATTTTTATCAGCATGGGCGACTAAAATATCACTTGATTCAATCATCTGGCTGAAGGTTTCTTGTAGAATAGAGAAATCTTTTTCAGTGTAAGTTTTATTTTTTATGTAACTTTCAGTAAAGCTTTGCGCTGTAGGTTGGAGATTTACAGATTCCTCTCGGCGATATTTATGTCCATTGGGACCCAAGTCCGAATTGTGGGCAGCAAAGAATTCCAATTCAGTGGCTGCATCGGGCAAAATGTTCATAATAGCATCTTTCCAAGTTTTTTCACTGTTATATTTTTGGGGATTCCAAGCGTATGAGGCTACACTATAAATAGCTATTTTAGAAGCCTCGGCATGTTCCATCGGATTAGTTACAAAGCCAGACATCTGATGGGCTATTTGAGTATCGTTTCCATATACTGGTCCCATGAGCAGATGATCTCTAACGTAATCGGAAACAGGAAAGTTCCACCATATATATGCCGGACGTTTAATCCGGTCGTTTATCCATTGAATACCATCTTGGGTAATATCGGAAATAACTCGGTCTCCTGTCCACATAATTTGTATGGATGGATTCAGTTTGTCTCCTAAAGTCGTAAGATATCCTTTAGCAGGGTCGGACCAACTTTTATTGTATTCCGTGGGACACATGATAAGGGGAGTTACATCTGGTTTTACTTTTACAAAATGTTCATCTATGTAGTTCAGCAGTTCTGCTTGTTTCACAGGGTTAGTACCTTCTCCTGAAATATCATCAAAGAAGACGGCAAAAGAACGGACACCGAGATGATACATCTTTTCAAATTTTGCCAATAATAGTTCACGGTCTTCCTTATTCCATTTGATGTCTTGCCCTGGATGGATGGCCCAAACAAAATCTATTTCGTTTTCTTGGGCTACTTTTACTAATTCCTGTAATTGTTTTGCTTCTTTTTCGGGGTAAGGCAAGCGCCAGTTGGGAGAACTATGGTAAGGATCATCTTTAGGACCGTATATATAGGTGTTCATTTTGTTTTCACCATAAAATTGAAGTTGGCGAAGACGGGCATTATGGCTCCAGGGAGTCCCGTAAAATCCTTCTACGACACCACGGTAGCATATGGCCGGATAGTCTTGTATCTCTATTATCGGTAATTGGTTATCTTTGAGCAATTGTTTTAAGGTTTGCAAGGCATAGTAGGTTCCACGTTCATCGTTCCCTGCCAGAATTATTTCCTTATTATTGATGGATAGATAATAACCTTCCTTTTGGTTGGGGATTTGACGAGTAAACTTGCGGATAGACTTGTCTCCTTTTTCTCCAATATAAATGCGCAAACCGGTATTGGCCGGGTGTTTTCCACCTAATAAATCTTTTAATTCTTGTACGGCATATGGATTAGCTTCAGTTTCTCCCAAGAGCTGGTAAGTTTCAGGTAAATTGATTTGTCCGCCTTGTTTGGAAACTTGTTGAGGGATGGGCTGTACATCTATGTTTTGGGCAAAGATAGTACAACCGGTAAAAAGACAAATGATTGCCAGATGCATTTTTTTCATATTCTGTTGGGGTAAAAGGTTAATAAATCAATGGCAAAGATACGATTTATACAGAAAGAATTCCATTTTTTAATTGTATTATTTCTTCGGAAAGTAGGTAGGAGAGTACCTTTTCCGCTTTTTCACGATTGCTATTCAATTGGTTCAGTAGTTCTGAAACAGGCATGGCGTTTGCCTGTAATAGCTGTTTGATTTGTTTTTCCAATTCTTGAAATTCCCCCTGTTTTATTCCTGAATGATGTTTGTTAAGGCATACATCACATTGTCCGCAGTTGTGTTCGTTCTTTTCTCCAAAATATCTGAGTAGCATTCGGCTACGACATTTATCATCGGCTGTGGCATATTCTATCATAGCCTTGATTCGGGTGGTATAGCTTTTTTTTCGGTCTTCGTATATTTCCCGAGTTAGGACAAGGCGATTCTTTTCTTGCCGTTCACGGGTATATATAATATAAGGTGTCTTTTTCCGTGGAATGTAATGTATGATATGTCTACGAGTTAGCGTCAGTAGAATTTCATAGATTCGTTGGCGGGTTAATCCGGAACGGATTACTAAGGAATCTTCGTTAATATAGGCATAATCAGTAAATAATCCTGTATAAGAACGCAAGATGATGTTTATCAGTTTCTCTGTATCTGTATCATTCTCGTGTAGTTTATAGAGTTCGTCGCGTTTCATAGTGAAAAGAATACGTGAAGCATTATCTTGCTCGTCCGTATATTCTAAATATCCGGCACGGGTCAGAATCTTTAAAGCGCTGTCTGCTTGTACGGGGAAATGTTTGAAGTTACGACAGAATTCATCCAAGTTAAAAGCAAAGGTGCAACCTATACCGTCTCCCATGGCCATTTGAAAATAGTAGTTGATATCTTCGTACACTTTTCGGATATAATCCTTGTCGGGAAATGTATCACTGATACGTTTGTTGAGAGTGGTTTTATCACTTTGGGCGTATAGCAGAACAGCATATGCTTTCTGCCCGTCACGCCCTGCTCGTCCGGCTTCTTGAAAATAGGCTTCAGGAGAATCAGGCATATCTATGTGGATAACGATACGTACATCTGGCTTGTCGATACCCATGCCGAAAGCGTTGGTTGCTACCATAGTACGGCTTTCTCCGGTGAGCCAGCTTTTTTGACGTTGATCTTTTACATCATTATTCAAACCGGCATGATAGAAAGTGGCAGTTATGCCGTTATTGACCAGTAGTTCGGCAATTTCACGTGTGCGTTTCCGGTTGCGGGTATAGACAATGGCGCAGCCGGGCACACTATTTAAAATATGTAATAGCTCTTCCTGTTTATTTTCTGTAGGACGTACAATATAAGCCAAGTTTTTTCTTTCGAAACTCATTCGGAAAACCTGACTGTTTTTTTTAAAGTTTAGTTTTGTTTGAATATCTGTTACTACTTCCGGAGTGGCAGTTGCTGTCAGTGCCAATATAGGTATGTCAGGAAGGAGTTCTCGAATTTCTGCAATTTTCAGATAAGCAGGGCGGAAATCATATCCCCATTGAGATATACAGTGTGACTCATCTACTGTGATCATACTTACCTTCATGTTCCGTAGTTTGTTACGGAATATTTCAGTATCCAGTCTTTCCGGAGAAATATAAAGGAATTTATAGTCGCCGAAGATACAGTTTTCCAATGCAACGATGATCTCTTCGCGCGTCATGCCTGAATAAATTGCTAAAGCTTTGATACCCCGGCCGCGTAAATTGCGTACTTGGTCCTTCATCAGGGCAATAAGAGGTGTGATAACTAAACATAATCCGGGTTGTGCTAAAGCTGGTACTTGGAAGGTAATGGATTTGCCACCACCGGTAGGCATCAATCCTAGCGTGTCGTGACCGTTGCCTATACTTTCAATGATTTCTTTCTGTATGCCTCGAAAGTTATCATATCCCCAATATTGTTTTAGAATTTCTTTATAGGTCATTGGAAGGAGAATAAGAAAATTATGTCAAAACCCCAATGACTTGTCATCTTATTATTCTGATAAGTATCTGATAACGTCATTAAAGTTTTGACATATTTCAAAGATAAATTTTTACCATTATTCCTCACTGGGTTTTATATCTTCTATTTGCAATTGTACTTCACCACGCTTGTGCGTATTCTCTTCAATGGTATAACAAATATCAAAAGAACGTTTGGTCTTAATATAGCGTGCTTGTGAACTTTGTCCGAAAGCGATGCCATTCATCACATTGTTTGATTTATTGTCTACCAATTCCAACTTGATATGCTCCTGATCACGACCTACTACTTTGCTGGTACCATAATCATATACATTATGTGTACAAAAGATAGGTTTGTGGTTGTCTGGTCCGAAGGGATTGAACTTTTTCAGGTCGGCATGGAACTTCGGAGTGATATCCCGGAAGTCAATTTCTGCATCAATATCTATTACAGCACTAGTCTGTTCCGGCAAAATATGTTCTGTGACATAGGTCTCAAAACGGCGGGTGAATTCTTCCACATTTTCCACTTTCATGGATAGTCCTGCAGCGTAAGTGTGTCCTCCAAAATTTTCCAACAAGTCACGACAATATTCGATAGCTTTGTAAACATCGAAACCTGATACGGAACGGGCAGAACCAGTTGCTAGATTATCTGTACGGGTTAATACAACTGCCGGGCGATAATAAATCTCTGTAAGGCGTGAAGCTACGATACCGATAACACCTTTGTGCCACGCTTCATTATAAATGACAATGGAACGCCGGTCTGCTAGTCCTTCCAAGTGGTCTACAATTTGGTTGGCCTCTTCGGTCATGGTCTTATCCAGATCTTTACGGGTTTCATTGTATTGGTTGATTTGGTTGGCTTTCTCTAATGCTGCCGAGAAGTCCTTTTCTATGAGCAATTCCACCGCTTCTTTTCCGTTCTGTATACGTCCGGATGCGTTGATGCGCGGACCTATCTTGAATACGATATCACCTACGGTAATTTCTTTTTCTGATAATCCGCATACATCAATAATAGCTTTCAGACCTACACTGGGATTGGAGTTCAACTGCTTTAAACCATGATGTGTCAGCACTCGGTTCTCTCCCATGATAGGTACGATGTCTGATGCTACACTGACAGCAACCAAATCTAATAAAGGAGTTAGTTGATGAAATTCAATGCCATTATTCAAAGCGAAAGCCTGCATGAATTTGAAGCCTACACCACACCCTGAAAGATGATCGTAAGGATACGTATTGTCTGCCCGTTTGGCATTCAGAATAGCTACGGCTGGTGGCAATATATCATCAGGTACATGGTGGTCGCAGATGATGA
This sequence comes from Phocaeicola sp. RTP21198st1_B8_RTP21198_201120, assembly GCF_040929485.1. Classification (NCBI taxonomy): domain Bacteria; kingdom Pseudomonadati; phylum Bacteroidota; class Bacteroidia; order Bacteroidales; family Bacteroidaceae; genus Phocaeicola; species Phocaeicola sp. RTP21198st1_B8_RTP21198_201120. Next base: position 8,794 of record NZ_JBCOCI010000080.1, read on the forward strand.
AATCGATACCTTTTTCTTTTGCATAAGCAATTTCCTCTACGGCTTTAATACCGCAATCTAACACAATAATAAGTTTTACACCTGTTTCACAGGCATAATCCACTCCTTTTACTGATACTCCGTAGCCCTCATTATATCGGTCGGGAATATAGTAGTCAATGTTCGAATAGAACTGCTGGAGAAATTTGTATACCAATGCTACAGCTGTTGTACCGTCTACATCATAATCTCCATAAACCATGATACGTTCTTTCCTGCCCATAGCTTGATTGAGCCGTTCTACGGCAATGCTCATATCCTTCATCAGGAATGGGTCGTGTAGCTCGTTAAGCTGGGGACGGAAAAATCTTTTAGCCTCTGCTGCTGAGGTTATACCTCTTTCCAGCAACAGCTTACAAAGAATCGGGCTGATCCCTGTTTCCTTTGCTAATGCTTTAGCTGCTTCTGTCTGTTCTTGGCTTGGAGGTTGATAATTCCATTTGTGATTCATTTTATATATTGTTTTTTCTTTTTTCTGCTCTCGGAGACGGGATGATACCATTTTCTAGTTATACTTACCCAATCAATCCGTAAAGTTAGGAAAAAACAAATAAAAAAACCGCTAATTCCATATATATTTTATGGAATTAGCGGTAAAGTATTGTATAGTAGCGGATTATTTGATGCCTAATTTTTTAGCAATTTCTTTAGGCAGTGCATTTTTATTGACTACGATATTCATGGTTTTGTAACGAACGAATGCTTTTGAGGCGTACCATAAGCCTTCGTATTTTCCAGCTTTTCCCCAAGAATTCTTTACCATATAATAGTCATTTCCTTCTTGGTCTTTAGCTATACCGTAAATCAACATGCCATGATCGTCGGTTGTTTCCCAATTGTCATATGCTTCCTGGCGTTCTTCTTGTGTACACCATTTCTGAGGTTGTGGTTTGGTGTTCAGTTTCTTTTCTTCCGGTTTCATTTTCAACCAATGAGCCATGTCTGACCCACTTAGTTCTTGCACTTTTTCCGTGTCGGGCATAACAGCTACGCCATCACGTGTAAAACCTTGTTCACTGACATCAGATCCCCATGCGATTGGATAGCCGTTATTAATGGCATTGTCAAAAACCTGCATGAATTCATCAATGGGAAGGTTGTATGATTGTCCCCAACGCCAGTTGTCTTGAATTTCAAGGACAAATGGTTCGTAGAACGGATGGTGGGTATACGAGGTTAATGAAATGTAATCATTTGGATTTAATCCTGTTGATTCGAAGAATGAATGGGGAGTGTATTCTTTTCCTTTATAAGTGAATTTTTCAGGGCATTTACCTAAATAGATATCATGAATAGCGGCAATGGCCTTTTTCCATAATGGATTATGGTTATTATCTGTTTGGAGTTTGCGTAATTTTCCTTTGGCTATTGCTGCTACTACAGCATCCGATACGGCTGTAAGTTCTGTATGGTTACTTAGTGTATCACCATACATGACTCCCGGACGCATAACTTCTTCGGGCACCAGACCAAATTTTTTCATTCCATAGATAACGTCATAGAATGATCCTCCTTGGGAAAAAGATACATCTCCATGAGTACGTACGGCGGCATCAGCTCGATCCAAATAAGTTTGGTGTACGATGTACATTTCAGAAAAGTCGTATTCTCCTTTTCCCATACGAAGTAATTCTGATTCTAGAAAGGCCATACTGGAATAGCACCAGCAAGTACCGGCACGGCTTTGGTTCTTGACAGAAGTAATAGGCAGTTCTTTTACTGTAGTGAATACAAACCCTTCTTCCTTTGGCTCTTCTTTTTGTGCATCTTGTGCAAAGAGGCTTATACTGCATAAACCTAATGCTGCTAATAATGTAAATCTTTTCATTTTAGAAATAAAAGTTTTGTTTGTTATGTTACTCATTCATAATAGTTTCTACTTCTTCGATAGTGATAGGGATGCGTTTCTCGCCAGTGAAACGGGAGCCTTCCGAAGTAATCAAAATATCATCTTCCAAGCGGATGCCTCCAAAATCTTTGAATTTTTCAATAGCATCAAAGTTCAGGAAGTCTGTATGCATTTTCTCTGCTTTCCATTTGTCAATCAATGCTGGAATAAAATAACAACCCGGTTCATCAGTAATTACAAAGCCTTTCTGTAAGCGACGTCCCATGCGTAGAGAGGCTAGCCCGAACTGGGAAGAAGGACGGATTTCATCGTCATATCCTACGTAAATTTGTCCTAGGTCTTCCATGTCATGTACATCCAATCCCATCATATGACCTAATCCATGAGGCAGGAATAAAGCATGTGCACCAGCGGCAACAGCTTCTTCCACGTCGCCCTTCATGAGTCCCAGGTCTTTTAATCCTTGAACTAGCACTTTGCAGACTTCTAAGTGTACAGACATATAGGTTATACCTGGACGAGTAATTTCCAATGCTTTATCATGGCAAGCCAATACAATATTATACACATCTTTTTGCCGTCCTTCAAATTTGCCTCCCACAGGTACGGTACGTGTATGGTCTGAACAATAATTTGTGACTCTTTCAGCTCCGGCATCTGTTAGCATCATGCGCCCTGGCTCTAAGATATGGCTATGGTCATGGTTATGTAATGTCTCCCCATGTTGAGTCAGGATAGTGGCAAATGAAGTCATGCTTCCATAAGAAGCGGCGATGCCATCCAGTACTCCGGCGATATATTGTTCCTTTATTCCTGGTTTACATAGACGCATGGCGGTTGTGTGCATTTCATAACCAATATTACATGCCAAGTCGATTTCTGCTATTTCGCAAGCTTCTTTTACAGAACGTAAATCAACTACAGCTTTTATCAATTCTACAGAAGCATATTTCTTTACTATAGCCGCACGGATACCGGTTAAGTCTTCTAAGAGCATCATATTATCGAATCGGTAGGGAGGAAGGAAATGTACTTTTCTCCCTTGTGTGATAGCTTTTTTTACCACTTCTTTTAGCTGGGGGAAAGGAAAACTTTTCTGAATACCTACTTGTGCAGCCAATTCTTTCACACTGGGTTGGGGCCCCATCCAGATAATGTCGTCCATATCTACATCATTTCCGAAGAAATAATCTTCTCCTGCTTCTATATCTATTACACCTGCATATCCGGGGTGAGAATGACCGAAGAAGTAGAGGAATGAACTGTCCTGACGGAATTTATATGTGTTATCCGGATAGTTTGCCGGAGCTTCATTATTACCTAGTATAAGGATAATACCATTTTGCACTTTATTTCTAAGTGCCTGACGGCGTCTTTGATAAGTTGCGGAATCAAACATGGTTAACTTTATTTTAATTGAATATTTATTGAACTGTGTTGCAAATGTAATAATTATAATCTTAAAAGTACTATTTGCTTATTTGATTTTTTAATCGATTTCGGCTTTATTTTTATCATTTGTCAATCTTGCTTTTCTAATTTCACAGGTTTCTCTTATATTTCCTTGATAAGTTGCCATTCAGTAATTTATCAATGAAGGAGAATTTGATTGATTTTTATGATGGAATGCAATTATTTAATAAATATAAAAGATACGGCTAAATACTTTGAAAAGGTTAACTTTGCAGTGAACTCTTTCAAGGATAGATTTGTTCCTCAACATTGATTATGAAAATAGATGATAAAACAGGACTGGTACTGGAAGGCGGAGGTATGCGCGGAGTTTTTACCTGCGGGGTATTAGACTATATGATGGATAAGAAGGTTTGGTTTCCGTATGGGGTAGGAGTTTCTGCCGGAGCGTGCAATGGTCTTTCATATATGTCTCGCCAGCGTGGTAGAGCTAAGTTTAGTAATATTGATTTATTGGAGAAATATCATTATATCGGCATAAAGCATTTATGGCGTAAGCACAGTATTCTTGATCAGGAATTGCTTTATGAACATTTTCCTAAGGAAATTCTTCCTTATGATTATAAAACATATGCTGAAAATTCTGCTCGTTTTGAAATGGTGACTACTAATTGCATTACGGGTAGGGCGTGTTATTTGGAAGAGAAACATGATCCTCGACGTATTATTGCCATAGCTAAGGCGTCCAGCAGTCTTCCTTATGTTTGTCCTATAGCTTATGTAGATGGTGAGCCGATGCTTGATGGGGGAATTGTGGATTCTATTCCTGTGTTGCGTGCTATTGAACAAGGATATGATAAAAATGTAGTGGTACTTACCCGTAATCGGGGATATCGCAAAAAAGGAAAGGATATGAAAATTCCCCATTTTATCTATAAAAAATACCCTCGTTTGCGCGTGGTTTTAAGTAAACGTTGCCGTATTTACAACGAACAGCTTGATTTAGTAGAGCAATTGGAAGACAAGGGCAGGATTGTGGTAATTCGTCCTGAAAAGCCGATGGAAGTGGATCGTATTGAAACAGATATAAAGAAACTGACCGATTTATATGAGGAAGGGTATGTCTGTGCAAAAAAAATGTTTGAAGAAAAACAAATACTTCAAAAATAAATTTTTGGCCAAGAATGTTTTTATAAATGGGGATATTGGAGGAATGGGGGATCATTCTTGTTATATGGGGTGGAACTTCATCTGCCCCATATAACAAGAATGAATGCTCTTTCCTTTTGGAAAGAAAGATAATATATTAGTAATATAAATGTGACGGTACAGTTAATACTTGCTCGGTATAAACTTGCTCGACAGTCGGATAATCTATAGTGAATGTCTTTTTTAAATCTTCAAAAAAAGCCATGAGGACTATGGGGGAAGTCCTGGAAGAAGGTATATATTCGGAAATTATAAATGTTCTTTTGGGCTGTTCTGGAAGAGTTAAATCAAATGAGATGAGATGTTTTGTCCCCCATTGTTCATTTTCTATTTCATTGGACTTTCTTTCAAAACTACCTTCTATAGCTTTGTCTCCAAACTTTTCTTGATAAACCAGTACTTTGCCTCTTGCTATTTCTGCATCCGTATAGATAAATTTGTATCCTCCTCCTGTTTTTACTGGTATTGTAGCTAATGCTTTTTCTTTAATTGTTTGTTTTTCAGAGTCTTTTAAATCTCCTGTAAGAAATATATCCTGTTTGCTTACAATGTAATTATCGGTGTAATAGTCTACTATTACATGAATGTCAAGTGTGTTTCCTGATTGATCTTTTACAGTAATAATTGCTTCACCTAATGCTAATGCTTTTATGGATATGTCACAAGAAGAAATCATTTTAGTTTCTATAATTTCCGGTTTATCGCAGCTTATTTCATAATTCCCGTCTCCTCCTTGCAAGGGAAAAGAGTATGTCTGATTATTAGGATAGTTTAATTTTATATTTGCTGTTTCTCTATTTTTTAAGGAGATGGGAGCAAGTTCATCATTGCTGCACGATGAAATTACTAAAGAGCAAAGGAAAATAAGCACTGTGGCTAGCATACTGTTAAGTCTCATAGTTTGATCTTATTTTATGTTCTACATAGTTTAAATGAGAGATTAGATGATTTACTGCTTGGCAATTAGAAATTTATTTTTTCTTGAATTTGTCCAGTCTGTGGATAAAATATGAGAATGTAAAATGAAAAATCCCTCTTCCTTCTAAAGAAAAAGAGGGATTATAGTTGAGTTTCTAGTTTCTGATTTTTATTTGGCAAAACTTACGGCACGTGTTTCGCGGATGACTGTAATCTTCACTTGTCCCGGATAAGTCATTTCGTCTTGAATCTTCTTCGCAATTTCACCGGATAAACTTTCAGTTTGTTTGTCGTCAATCTTGTCGGCACCTACAATCACACGTAATTCGCGGCCAGCTTGGATGGCATAAGTTTTTGTTACCCCTGGATAAGACATAGCTAATTGTTCTAGATCATTCAAACGCTTGATATAAGCTTCTACAATTTCACGACGAGCGCCTGGACGTGCGCCTGAAATGGCATCGCATACCTGTACGATAGGAGCCAGCAGGCTAGTCATTTCTGTTTCGTCATGGTGAGCACCGATAGCGTTACAGATATCTGGTTTCTCTTTATATTTTTCGGCTATCTTCATGCCTAACAATGCGTGCGGCAATTCTGGTTCTTCATCAGGTACTTTACCTATATCATGCAGTAATCCAGCACGTTTTGCTTTTTTAGGATTCAAACCTAATTCAGAAGCCATCACAGCGCAAAGATTGGCTGTTTCACGAGCGTGTTGTAGAAGGTTCTGACCGTATGAGGAACGATATTTCATCTTACCGATAATGCGGATTAATTCAGGGTGTAGGCCATGAATACCTAAATCAATAGTGGTACGTTTACCAGTCTCAATAATTTCTTCTTCTACCTGTTTGCGTACTTTAGCTACCACTTCTTCAATGCGTGCCGGGTGGATACGTCCATCAGTAACCAGTTGGTGTAATGCTAAGCGGGCAATTTCGCGGCGTACAGGGTCAAACGCTGAAAGTACAATAGCCTCGGGAGTGTCATCTACAACAATTTCGACGCCGGTTGCTGCTTCTAAAGCTCGGATGTTACGCCCTTCACGACCGATGATGCGTCCTTTTATTTCGTCCGATTCAATATGGAATACGGTTACAGAGTTTTCGATAGCAGTTTCTGTGGCTACTCGTTGGATAGACTGGATAACGATACGTTTAGCTTCTTTATTAGCTGTCAACTTGGCGTCGTCCATAATGTCGTTAATATAGGAAGCAGCCTGTGTTTTCGCTTCTTCTTTCAAAGATTCAATCAGGCGTTCTTTGGCCTCCTCGGCAGAAAGACCGGAAAGAGCTTCCAGTTTTTCACGTTCTTGCATTTGTAATTTATCCAGTTCATCCTTTTTCTTGTCTATGATGACAATTTGAGCTTCTAGATTTTCTTTGATAGCTTCCGCTTCTGTACGTTTGCGTTGGACCTCTTCCTGTTTTTGGTTCAACATCAGTTCGCGTTGTTTTAGTTTATTTTCGGCCTGCTGAATCTTTTGGTTGCGTAAGGCGACTTCTTTTTCCAGATCAGCTTTTTTGTTCAGGAATTTTTCTTTTACTTCCAAAAGCTTGTTTTTTTTAATTACTTCAGCTTCCGTCTGTGCTTCTTTGATGATGATGTCATACTTAGATTTCAGGCCATATCTGAAAAGCATGTATGATAGGCCACCACCTACAGCGAAACACACAATTGCTATTATTACCGTTGTTATCATTGTTATTAATTTATATATAAATAAAAAACGCACAATCTATCTGTTAAGAACCCTTCTCTTGACAGTATAGCTGTGCGTGAATATCCTTATTAATTCTAAACTATTACTCTCTGTTACTGATCTGTTTTTCAAGTTCTTTGGTTAGCTCCTGTAATTTTTCCTGATAAGGCGCAGTATCATTCCTGTCTTTCATAGAAATATTTTCGAAAGCCAACTCCAGTGCAGCCATTGCCCAATGCCTTGCGGGGCTGAAATCGGGGTAATAACTACGGTATTTGTTTAGTTTATTGTCAATCTGTTTGGCAGCGTCCCTGTATAACTGTTCATCTTCACGACGAATGGTCATCGGGTATCGTTCGTTGTCAATCAGTAGATGTATCTTCATCATATCGTCCATAATACTATCGTTTTATTGTTCAACTTCTTCTATTCGTTTAATAAAGCGATGCATTTGTCGACTTCACGCACAAGCCTTGACAACCGTTGTTTTGTATCATTGATATCTTTATCATGAATACTGATTGTCCTGGCCATTTTCAAATTGGTATACATTACTTCTAATTCTTTCCGGCTATTCTCCAATCGTCTCACCTCCTCGTTTTTTTCAGTGAGAAGTTGCTTTAACTTTGCATTTTCATGTTTCAATTCATCATGCAAATACATAAAATGCCTCAGTTTTGCCTCGAAAGTATTTAATAGCTTTTTGTCTTCTTCAGTCATTTTATACCAAAATTGTACACAAATATAAAGGATTGGGAGCAAACACGAAAATATTTCGTCCTAAATTTATCGTTTATCGTTTAAAAAACTTTTTTAACGTCTTTATTAGCTGTTTTTCCCGTGCTATTCGAATATGATCTTTTTACTATTACATATATCTGTTGAGGATTGTTTACTGTTTTAATGTTTTATAGGATACTATGTGCCAGGTGGTACTGATTGCAATAATCAGGAACAGGATTCTTGCCCAAATGTAGGGTAGTATCCAGATGGCGCAATAGCTTAGGGTAATCCATATTAATGATACGGAAACGATCTTGGCATGTAAAGGTATTGCTTTATGCTCGCGGAAATTGCGGATGTAGCTTCCTAAATATTTTTGTTGGATGAGCCAATAATACAAGCGTGGTGAACTGCGGAAATACATGGCAGCTGTCAGTAATAAAAAGGGGGTGGTAGGCAGTAAAGGAAGAAATATGCCGATAATGCCTAATATGAGTGAGGTCGTTCCTACAATGGTATATAGTATTTTCATAGATGCAAATATAGACCAAAAAACAAAAAAATGCTGTGTCCTTTTTATATTATTCTTTTTTATGGTGTATCTTTGCGTCCTGTAGCACCGAGGTGACATTAGGTGTGAGTTCTTTCTTATTATAATTAAATGCTATGTATACAGTAATTAAACGAATGGAAATTTCAGCTTCCCATAGCTTGAAGCTGTCGTATAGAAGTAAATGTGAGAATTTGCACGGTCACAATTGGATTATTACCGTTTATTGTCGTTCCGAGGTTTTGAACGAGGATGGTATGGTGGTGGATTTTACGCATATCAAGGAAACGGTGATGGGGCGTTTGGATCATCAGAATTTGAATGAGGTTGTTTCTCTTAATCCTACAGCTGAAAATATTGCACGCTGGGTATGTGAGCAAATTCCCACTTGTTTCAAGGTTGAAGTCCGCGAGTCAGAAGGAAATGCCGTTATCTATGAGAAGGATTAATGAAATATTTTATAGTTTACAGGGGGAGGGATATCATACTGGGATACCTGCCGTTTTTGTACGTTTTTCCGGGTGCAATTTGAGATGTCCTTTTTGTGATACTCAGCATGAAGAGGGGACATTGATGAGTGATGAGGATATTGCAATGGAAGTGGCAAAATATTCGACTCAAGTAGTAATACTGACTGGTGGTGAGCCAGGATTGTGGATTGATGAAAAATTAGTTGATGCATTGCATCATGAAAGGAAGTATGTTTGTATTGAGACAAACGGCACTTGTCGGTTGCCTGAAAATATAGATTGGGTTACTTGTTCCCCTAAAGAAGGGGCGAAAATAAATCTAGATCGTATAGATGAGGTGAAAGTGGTTTATGTGGGGCAGGATGTTTCTGCTTATTTGGATTTGTCTGCTAGTCATTATTTTTTGCAACCTTGTTCTTGTGCTAATACGGAAGAAGTGATTGCTTACATTTTGCAACATCCTGAGTGGCGGTTGAGCTTACAAACTCATAAACTTTTGCAAATTCCTTAAGAAAATAGAAGATATAAAAAAGATTATTCGATGGTTTGGCATTGAATAATCTTTTTTGCACGGGAGGAGAGGCTCGAACTCCCGACACCCGGTTTTGGAGACCGGTGCTCTACCAACTGAGCTACTCCCGTGTTTGCGGCTGCAAAGATAGTGTAATATTTGGAATATACAAACCTATTTATGAAAAAATATTGCCCATTATTCGTTTAATAGACCTAATTCATTGAACATGATCCGGTAAATTGCTGATTTTTTTTCAATGGGCAACGGGTAGGCACGGCTGGACGAAGGCATTCTGTATAATCGCATTATCCGGTCTTCGAATTCAAAAGGTTCGCTGGTTCCTACAACGGGTTCTTTCACCTTTATTTGTTCACGAATAATATCCGTTGCTTTTTGTCCTGTGGTTACAATAGCCTTGCACATTGGAATCTGCTTCAGTAGCAAACTGATATCTGTCTGTTCTACAACTTCCAGAAATTTGTCTGAGGCATTGTCCTGTAAACGGCGAACAGCTGAAGCGGTATCATAAAGTGCGATACCTTTTTTATTTAAGAGATCAATAATACGTTCCTTGTCAAACACTTTTTTATCAGGATTCAGAAAGTGCTCTTTGTTTTGGAAAAATATTATTCCAAAAATACGCCACATATCATTTTGCAGATTGGGATAAAAGAATTCCATGCTCCATCGTTTCTTTTGTGGGGGAAAACTACCTAACATCAGCAGTTTGGCGTTAGCCGGTAAAAAAGGCTCTAATGGATGTTCTTCTATATTTAATAAGGATTTCATAAAATCTTTAATGATTATTCTTTTGGCTTTGGTTCTTTTTTAGCCAGTAATACGATGTTATACACATATTCCGTCATCCAGTTTTCAGAATATCCTAAGGCTTGTTTGTATTTACGAATGGCAACACAGGTCTTGTGCACGCTTTCGTCTTTCCAGTCGGTCTTGGTCATGATATCATGAATTGTTTTCTCGGTCATGTTACGTAACATTTTTTTCATTACGCTGGGCATACGGAATTTCCATTGCATCAAATTACCTATCAGCATCATCAAGTCATTGCTGAATCCTTGGAACATAAAAAGATAAGTCTTGACATCATTTACATTCTTGCAATTCTTTTTTATAGAACCGTCAATTTCTTTAAAGAAATCATCACTTAAACCATAAAGTTCTACTAACATCTTTTTGCAGCGTGATTTCTCAGCAATTCCCAACTTGTTGTTTTGGGTCGGTATTTTGAGTGTACGTTTGAAAACTGCCATATCTGGCAAAAAATTAATATTTGTGATACCTATATTGCAGGCCATTACAGACTGATAATATACACGGATCAGTGTCATGAAGTCTTCCATACCACCTACGTGGCTTGTTTCTTCTCCTTCTGTCTGTTTTTTACCAAATAATTTTGAAAATATGCTCATTGTGTTCTTAAATTATATTGTTTTCCTGTCTGCAAAGATAGCGATAAAAACTGAAACATTTTTGATTAAAATCCTTTTGTTTTACTATTTATCATTTTTATTGAATGGTTGATGCCGGGGTTTTGTTTTATTGCTTTGTGTTACCAGCATTCCAAATCATTTTCAATGTCTTTCATTCTGTCTTTGGTGAAAACTGGATTTTTGACCCCGTTGCGTTTTTGAATTCGGTAGTCTTCCAATAGACGGAATGCATATTTCCCTAGTAAAGTAATGGCTATCAAGTTACAGATAGTCATAAATCCCATTGCCATATCGGCCAGGCTCCATGCCAGGTCCAGACTGGCTAATGCCCCAAACATAACCATCCCCCCCACTGATATACGATAAATGGGGATAGCCCATTTCTGATGAGTTATGTAGCGTACATTGGCTTCACCGTAATAATAATTTCCCAAAATGCTGCTATAGGCGAAAAACAGAATTGCCACCGCTACATAAATAGTCCCAATGTTGCCTATTTCATTATTTAGTGCCATTTGAGTAAGTTTTATTCCATTGACTTCTTTAGTGGAGGCCCCTCCGCTGAAAAGAATGATGAAAGCAGTGCAGGTACATATGACAAGTGTATCGGTAAAGACTCCCAATGTCTGAATTAATCCTTGTTTTACAGGATGGGTAACATCGGCACTTGCCGCTACATTGGGTGCGGAACCCATACCGGCCTCATTGCTGAATAATCCACGTTTGATTCCTTGCATTAATGCTATGCCTATACCTCCGCTCAATGCCTGTTCCCAGCCAAAGGCATTCGCTATAATCAATTCAATAACTTCTGGCAAATGCTTTGCATTCACAATTACGATGAAAAGGGATAAAAAGATGTATCCCAATGCCATGACAGGAACAATAATGCTACTTACTTTGGCAATACGCTGAATACCTCCGAAGATGATAACTAATGTGAGCGAGGTAAGTATCACTCCCATTAAGCTGGGAGGAATATTGAATGCTTCCTCGAAAGCAGCGCAAATGGTATTGCTTTGTACTGAATTAAAAGCAAATCCAAAAGTAAAGATAAGCAGAAAGGCAAACAAAACTCCCATCCATGGCTGTTTTAATCCTTTTTTCATGTAATAAGCTGGCCCGCCAACGAAAGAATTATGTCCGTGTACTTTATATAATTGGGCCAATGTGGACTCAATAAAAGCGCTGCTGGCACCCAAAAGAGCAATTACCCATATCCAGAAAACAGCACCCGGACCACCCAAAGTAATAGCGGTGGCAACTCCTGCTAAATTACCTGTTCCCACGCGACTAGCTATGGAAACGGCAAAAGCTTGAAAAGAGGAAATATGGTGTTCGCGACCTTCTGTCTTGCCGGTAGAATCACCTAATAGACGTACCATTTCTCTTATCATGCGGAATTGTACGAAATTTGTTTTAAAAGTAAACCAAAACGCACATCCTAACAGCATGATGATCAAAATGTAAGTCCAAAGCACATCATTCACTCTGCTGATTAATAGGGTCAGTATATCCATTTTACTTATTCCTTGTTTAATTTAAAATAGAACTTATGTCCATGGAAAACAAGTTCCACTAGACCAAAACGGATAAAGTCTGCTAATAGTTCACAAGTTGTCTTGTGGTTTAATCTGCAAAGTTTGCAACATTGATTTAATGAAAGTTTTTCTTTTTCTTTCAAGACATCCAGTAACCGTTGCTCTCTTTCGGTAAATGTTACAAGTGCTCCTTCAGGTTTCTTGCTGTGTTGCCACATCTTTAGATGGACGGGAGTGGCCAGTATGTTTTCGTCTTTGATGCGGATATAGGCCCATGGCTTATCCATTTCATCTAGGGCATATACAGGTTTAGAAACCGTTTCGTTAATACGTATTTCCAATACAGTCTTTCCTTCTACCTTGTAAGTCTGCGTTTCCAGTTCGACTTTGGGCTTGCAATACATGGTTGCTGCTGCTTCTATCATATATATTTCTTCGTCAGAGCGGACTCCTGCTATTTTGCCATTGTCCTTTACTCCTATTAATAGCCTGCCGCCCTCGGTATTGGCGAATGCGGAAAGGCTGCGGGCTATTTTGCGTGCGTCCGAAATCTCGAATTTAAAATCCTGATGACAGTGTTCTCCCTCCGAGACAAGCTGTCGTATGTATTGTGTATCCGTTAATGCTTTCATTTCAATTGCAAAAATAGGAAAAATGAAACATATTGTGGGTATCGAATGATAAAAAAGCCGATATTAGTTTGTCTGTTATCAAGCTTTTTGCTTCATTTGCAGTGGAATAAAAATAATTAGCCTTTAAAATCTATGGGAATAAGAAAAAAATGTTTGATCATTACATTATTATGCTTTTCTAGTCTAATGTATGCAAGTGAATTCATGTTTAAACATTTGGAGGTGAAAGATGGTCTGTCAAACAATCAAGTTCTTGATATCTTTAAAGATTCCGAAGGTTTTATGTGGTTTGCCACAGCTTCTGGGTTGAATCGGTATGACGGGTGTCAGATGACTTTGTTTCGTAGTTATAATGCCGATCCGGCTTCTTTACCTGATAATTATATCAAAAGCATACAAGAAGATTATAAAGGAAACTTATGGATTCTTACCGGTGTGGGTTATGCCATTTACAACTCGGAATCAGAAACATTTAATAGGGAGGTGCATGCATGGCTATGTGAAGTCGGTATTGACGGAACTCCTGCATTAGTATATATAGACCATAATAAAAATATGTGGTTTTATATAAAAGGAAAAGGCTGTTATTTGTACATTCCGGAATCTCAATTACTATATCCGCTTTTGTTTGATACTCATCAGTTGCCAGAAGGTGATATTACGGACATTGTAGAATGTAGAGAGGGAATCTTGTTGGTATATAATACCGGGAGGCTTGTTTGTCTGGATACTCGGACAAATAAGATTAAATGGCAGCAGGATGATTTAGCTAGGGAGTTGGGAACTGACAAGCAGGGAATTTTCACTCTGTTTGTAGATCGTGATAATGATATATGGATGTATAGTCCATTTGGAATATGGGTTTATAGTCCGGAGCAGAAGAAGTGGCTGTCTTGGCTGGCAAATATTATCAAGCGTCGGTCTCATAACATGGTCCGTGCTGTATCACAGGATAAGCAGGGGCGTATATGGATAGGAACAGATCAGGATGGCATTGATATATTAGATAAGAAGACAGGGGAAGTGAGGCAGTTGCGGAACAAGGCAGGTGATGAACGTAGCTTGCAAAATAATACAGTAATGGTTCTATACGAGGATTCCAGTGAAACTATGTGGGTGGGGACTTATAAAAAAGGAATTTCCTATTTTAATGAGTGTGCTTTTAAATTTGGTGCAGAGTATATGGGAGATATTAGTTGCATTGAAGAAGACAAAGAGGGCTATGTGTGGCTGGGTATCAACGATGTCGGTATCATATATTGGAATTCCGTGACTGGCAATCGGGCTGCTTTTCCACAGAAAGGTACGGATAAACTCATTACTGATGCCATTGTTTGCATTTTGAAAGCTAGTGATGGGAAACTTTGGATTGGTACTTTGGGGGGAGGCCTGATTTGTTATGATAACGGTCGTATTATTCATTATCCTTAATTCCGCAACACTATTATAAATTAAACTTTTTAAGTACCTGAGCAACAAAAAGTTGCTCAGGATTTTG